>CAZHPP010000461.1:0-3538 GCA_964534535.1 uncultured Victivallales bacterium
CTTGTGTTTGCAGTGCTCGGACCAGGTCTGGGCAAGGACTTCGAGCTCAACGTCCGTGGGCTTCTTGCCGAGACCGTATTTTTCGCGTCCCTGCGCCGTATGGAAGTAGTTCTGGATGGACTTCATTTCCTCGAGCGTGAGTGCGAGAATGCCCTTGTGGCTGATCTGCTCCAGTTCGGAATCGGAAACGTCCAGGTTGATCAGTCGGATTTCGCCGCCGCCTGCGCCTTTGACGACCGGCTTGTTGAGCGGCATTCCGTTCTTGCGGACTTCGGAAGCGGGAATCACGTTCACTGTTTCGATGAGTTCGTTCGCAAGGGCCTTGCTGCCGATCTTCTTCATGTCGTCGGCGGAAAGCCCCGGTGCGGAAAAGAGATATTCGATGGAACTGTAGACGGCCTCTTCCTTTTCGAGCGGACGCCCCAGAATGTCGCCCACGGCCTCGCGCGCGGTGCGCCCCACGTTGTCGGTCACGCCGGGACGGAATCCGACCGCGACGACGTAATCGACCTGTTCCGGCAGCGGGCTTTCCCCGACGATGTGATGCTGCAGGACGGGGTTCGCAAGCTCGGCGCCGATCTTTCCGGCCTGTTCCTTCGTGATATCGGCGCTGACGGTATAAACGTCGCGCGTGCGCACAGATTTCACATCCATGCCGAGAAACGATCTGATTTTCTTGAGAGTGCCTTCTCCGCGGGAGTCGCTCCATTCGGGCTTGATGCCGATTTCGATTCTGAAGTCCTTCATGCAGTCTGCCTTTCGATTATAAAATAACTTCATAAGATACACTGTCAACACGTTTTTTCAACCGTCCGGCCTGAAAAAAAAGTTCGGCCCCGGCAGACTGTCTGAAGGCCTCGGTCCGGACGGAATCGGCGGTCATCCGATCCGGAACGGGTTGGAAACGGCGATCTGGTTCCTGTGCGTCCCGGAAATTTCGACTCTCACGAACCGTTCCAGCGGAAGCCCGGAAAGCGGAAAATCCAGCGCAAGAACCGTTCCGGAAAGATCCTTCCGCCCGATCAGTTTCCTGCCGGAATACACGCGGAGTTCGGCAAGGGTCCCATCGAAGACTTCCGCAGAAATATGGAGACATCCCTTCTGCGCCTCCGCCAGCGGGACGACATCGCCCGGACGGTGTCCGTCCAGCCGGACTTCGGCCGACTGGAAAAACGCCGCCGCGACGACCCGCCCCGCCTTGACTGACGAAACCACATTTTCCCTGTCGGGAACGCCGCCGGTCATGATGAAGTTGGCCGCCGGATTTTCCTCCATGCGTTCGACTCCGAACAGGTCGACCGAATTCATGAGCGTGACATAGTTTCCGGAAAGCCACTGTGTTTCGACCGCCGTGCCGCAAACCGTGGTGAGCGGCTCCATGTCCACGGCGTCGAACGGATACTTCTTCCAGTAATCGCAATAGGGATGCGTGGCGCATGCGGCCCCGCCGTGTTCATGGATGTACCCGATTGCTTTTTTCAGATGGGAATCGATTTCGGAATCGGAAAACAGACTGCGGGTGAATTCGGGCGTGTAGGATTTTCCGTCCATGCCGATGGCAAGAATATGATAGGTGTTGTGTCCTTTCTGCGCATTGCTGTCGTTCCAGTTGAACGGGTGGTATTCCTGTCCGTGGAGGAAAAGCACCCTGCCACTGGAATACGCATCGAGGTCAAATCCGTCCTTGTACGGTCTGACGTCTTTCAGCGCCAGGGCGCAGATGTCAAATTTCCACTTGCGCATGACCGCTTCGATGGTGCCGGCCGAAGAGTCGCAGCCGTACCAGTCGAGCGAGTGCATGTGGATCGTCATCGCATAGCTGCTTTTGAGCGGAAGGGTGGCCCTGACTTCCGGCGCTGCCGCTGCATCGCCTCTGCGGAAACGTTCCAGATGGGCAAGAAGATTCGGAACATATTTTTTCCAGAAGGCCAGACATTCCGCGTTCGCATCGGCGGTTTCGGGGAACAGAATCTGGTTCAGGAACACAAGTCCCTTTCCATATTTCGCCTGAAGAACGAGCGCGGCGTCGCGGACCGCCGGGTCGCGGTAGGATCCGAGAACCTGCCATGCCGGATTCGTCTGGAAGCACGAAAGCGCGGCGGTATTGACATCCATGCCGGCGCCCGGTTCGTCTCTCACGATCCCGAACGTATTGACGCGCAGTTTCCAGCCGAGGAAATCCTCCGGCGGAATCGGATTCGGTTCGGAAAAAAGACGGCGTCCTCCGCGTTCGACCCGGGGCATCATCACGTTGTGGAAAATCTTTCCGGAATCGCCGCGGATGGTCGGCGTATGGCGGAGGATCAGCTGGGTGTACCCCAGTTCTTCGGGGAGGAAATACGGCGCCCAGCGCCGCCAGTCCTGATGCATGAAGAGCAGGATTCCGCCCCGGCGTATCCAGTCCCGCACATAGAGTTCGTCGTTTTCGAGATAGTCGTCGAATCCGTTCTGCTCCACCAGGGCGACGTCGAACGGTTCGAGATAATTCTTCTGCGAAAAGTCAATCTTTTCCGTCGGAATCCCTTCGTCCGCAAGGAAGTCTGCGAAACGGAACGCAGGCTGGAACCAGTGCCGGAAAAAGCCGATTTTCATGAACGTGATCTCCTATTTGTCTGTTTACAGTACAAGTGTCCATATTGTTAATACTGTCAATATATCCCGACATTTAAAAAAAGCAAACGGGAAGATGGAAATTCAGCGCAGCATGAATTCGGATCTGTTCACTTGACATTCAGCGGAAGGCGAGTTATATTAGCAGGAAAGACGGAAAATGACAGTTGGACTTTTCAATCAGGAATGACGGTGAACAACAGCATCTGCAGCATCTTGAGAACCGAAATCGAGACGGGCGTCCTTGTCCAGGACGGGCGTCTGCCCGGATTCCGCGTGCTGGCCGAACGCTACGGCTGCAGCCGCGGCACCGTGGAAAACGCCGTGGCTCTCCTGACGAAGGAGGGACTTCTCCGCACGGTTCACGGCAAGGGAACGTTCCTGGCCTCGAAACTCCGTCTCCCGAAACGGAAATCAGCCAGGATCGTCGGAGCGGTCCTCCTGCGGTACAGCTGGATGGAGGCAATGGAACGGCTGCGGGCCGAATTCCTTTCGAACGGCTGGTTCGTTTCCACCTACTGCGCCGGCGACGACCTGCAGAATCCCGCGGCCGAAGCGGAATTCCTGCAGCAGGCCATGCTCCAGAATCTTGCGGCCGTCATCATGGTCGGCACACCGTATCAGCCGTACAACACCGAGCTTTACTGCCGGATGCGCCTTGCCGGCATGAAGGTGCTTCATCTCACCTATTACAAATATGACATGACGGGAGAGGCTGCCGTGCTGCCGGACTACCGCGCGGCGGGCAGACTGGCCGTTTCCGCGGCCGTGATGAACGGGTTCCGCAGAATCGTCTGTCTTTCTGCCGTCAAGGGATTTGTTCCCCCCAGCGCACAGCTCCGAAAAGAGGGTGTGCTGGAAATGGTTTCGGGGCTTTCGCTTCCGTTCATGGAAGCTGCCGGACTTCCGGAAGTCCTTTCCGCCGACA
>CAZHPP010000462.1:0-3519 GCA_964534535.1 uncultured Victivallales bacterium
CTCAAGCATATTGGCGAGCGTGTTGCTCACGCGGATCTCCAGAACATGGTCTCCGGAGATGTTTCCGAGTTCGAAAAGATACGGGGACCAGATGGCCTGCCCGATCGTCTTGCCGTCGAGCCCCACAGAACAGATCCCGGAGGCGCTGAGCCGGAGCAGCGCATTTCTGAATTCTCCGGAAAGAGAGCAGTGATAGATGACGGAACCGGAATAAAACGGAGCGCCCTGCTCCGCCCATGACCCGCTCTTGAGCACAGTCCGCCGGGGGGAAAGCACGATCTCTGCGCTTTCCGGCACGAATATCTTCAGGTTGTAGAACGCTTTCCACTGCCTGAAAAACTCGTTGTGCGGAGTGACCCTGACA
This sequence comes from uncultured Victivallales bacterium, assembly GCA_964534535.1. GTDB lineage: Bacteria > Verrucomicrobiota > Lentisphaeria > Victivallales > UBA1829 > CAZHPP01. The sequence continues at coordinate 365 of CAZHPP010000462.1, forward strand.
TCGAATTCGCCGCGGAGATATGCCGGGGTATGCGGAGCATATTCATCCGAGAGCACGACCGAGTGCGGACCCTTTGCGCCGGAAACTTTGAAAACGGCATAGGAATCGTCGAAAATCTTTATTTTGGAAACGGATGCCGCCCTTGCGCCGTCGATTCTGACGGACGGTGCGAGCGCGGCGGGAACCTGAAGTTCCATCTCTGGCAGATCGCAGGAGTTTTCCCAGTCCCGAATATTGGCGAAGGGCAGGAGGTTCGGCTGTTCCCATGTGACTTCGAAATCGCCGTAAAGATATCCTGCAGAAGCGCGGGAGACAGGAGTGCGGAAACTTTCCCAGGGTCCGCCGAGAACGCAGTATTCGCCGGGTTCCAGCAGGACAGACCAGGCTTTTCCGTTCCAGGAGATCGTGCCGGAAAGCATCTTTTCTTCCCAGATATTGCAGGCAACAAGATATTTTACGCCGTTTTCCAGCTGGCGCTCCATGAACAGCAGGTCGCCGGAATCGAATCTTGCCGGACCTTCCGGAAGTTTCCCCAGATTTCCCGGCGTAAGGACATAGGGGAAAAGGGTTGCATGTTCGCGGTCGGTGAAGCAGAACTGAACTCCGGTGTGTGTGAGAATGTCGCAGAGTTTGAGGAAATCCTCGTCCTCGTCGTCGCCCTGCCAGCGCTCTTCCGTGGGGTCGAGCACGCCGGCCTGGAAACATGGCTTCCCCTGGCTGGTCACAAAGGCGAGCTTTGCAATCCATTCATTGAATTCCGGAAGCGCCGGACGGAGCATTCCGTGAAGGAATTCCGGAGGCGCGAAGAATTTGGTCGAACCGAAGAAGCGGTGATGGACCGCGTGCGGAATGACAAAGTTGACGCCTTCCATGATCTGCCATGCGGCGATCCGGCGGAGCATGGCGGGGGACGCCTCGAAATTGGTGGCTGCGAACATTTCGCAGAGGGTGCGGTCCCTGCCCTGAAGATATGCGGCGGAGGCAACATATTTTGCACGGAGATCGTATTTCGTCCGTGCAAATGAGGGGTGATTCCATTTTTCACTGCCGCCGCCCCAGCTGACGGAGGGCACAAAAAGACGGTCATCGTAATGCGTGCCGCCGTCGAGGGCGAAGAGTTCGTGGTCGGTGCCGGGCAGATCGGAGTATTTGGCGAATTCGAGCTGGGAGCCTTCCGTAAAGACGGAGCTGCGGAAGCTGGCGGTCCAGGAAAGCGGCCCGGTGTCCGACGTATGGAACGCATAGAGCAGGTGGTTCTGGTGGCACCATTCGTAATTGTTCTTGAACCAGTTCTGGTAAAGTTCTCCGGAAAAGCGCCAGTAGTCGAGAGCGGCGGGAGTATGCCTGCGGGCAAGAACGTCCTTCAGATAAGGCTCGATCCGATAGCCGTATTTTTTTGAAAACATTTCGGAGAAGTGTTCCGACCAGGGGAAATAGCGCTCGCCTTTCTTCAGGACTTTTTTTGTGAAGAAATTGCAGCGGCGGTTGTCGGCGTCGGAAAAGAATCCGGTGATGCCTCTGCCGAAATATTTCCCCAGACGGATCAGATATTTGTCATAGACGAGTTTGATGAAGAGCTGGGAACTTTCCGGCTCTTCGAAGGCGGGGAATCCCCAGTCGCACTCCTGGAAGAAGACTTCGCCCACGCAGTTCAGTGCGACCCGCTGCTGTTTGAGGTGCGGAGCGATCTTGCGGATCCGCCCGCCGGCGTCTCCGGGCGGATAGTCGAAACCGTCGTTGAGCCAGACTTTCAGGCCGAGCGGAAGACACGCCCTGATGAAGCGTTCGGTAACCTCGAACCAGAAGTCTTCCAGATAATCCTCTTCCGTGAAGCCGTCCGGCGGCTTGTTGAAGAGCACGAGCCCGCCGTAACCGGCATCCTTAAGTTCCTGCATGGCGGAATCAATCGCCTGCTGGGAAAGCGATTCCGGAACGGTCGTATTGATAAAATAGAAGGGAATCGGTCTGAAATCGTTCAGATCCATAAATCGGTGATCTCCAGAGTTGATGTGAGAATATACAGGAAATTCAGGAAAATGCAAGAGCGGGTCTGGAACCGCGGAAAAAATCGGCGGCCGGAACCTTTCGGAACCGGCCGCCGGATCGAACAGGACGTTTTGGAACTCAGACAAGCTTGTCCCAGAGGGCACTGTCCTCGAGATTGCGCTTGACGATGTTCACGAACGCGGCACCGTCGGAGCCGTCGACGATTCTGTGGTCGACACTCAGGGTGACCTTCATGATGTCATGGATCACGACCTGGCCGTTGAGGGCGATGGGGGTCGGGACCGCGGAGGAGACCGCCAGGATTCCGGCGGTTCCGGGGTTGATGATCGCCATGAAGTTCTCGACGTGCATCATTCCCATGTTGGAAAGGGAGAAGGTGCAGTCGGCCATATCGGCGGGCGTGAGTTTGCCTTTGCGGGCCTTGTCGGCGGACTCGGCGATTTCAGCCGAGAGTTCGTCCATGGACTTCTTGTCCGCATTGCGGCAGACAGGCACGACCAGTCCGCCCGGAATGCTGACCGCGATTCCCAGGTTCACCTTCGACTTGAAGATGACGGTGTCGCCGACGCATTCGCTGTTGACGAGCGGCATCTCGCGGAGGGCGAGAGCGACCGCCTTGGCGACGAACACGTTCACGCTGATGCTGATTCCGGCCTGCTTGAGGGCGGCGCGCTTCTTCTTGACGTTCTCCATGTCGATGGCGACCGTCACATAGAAGTGAGGCATCGTGTGCTTGGCTTCGGAAAGACGGCGCGCAATGACCTTGCGCATCGTGGAGAACGGACGCGGACGCTCGGAGACGGCGTCATTGACGTCGGCAAGCGTGATTCTTCCGTTTTCGCCGGAGCCGGCGATCGTGGTGATGTCGATTTTTTCCGCCTTGGCCACGTTGAACGCGGTCGGGGTGATCTTGATCTCGTTGTAATGAGAAGCCGCGAGATAGTCCCTGATGTCCTTTTCCGTGACGCGGCCGACGCCGCCGCCCGTTCCGCTGACCTTGTTGAGGTCAATGAGCAGGTCTTTGGCGAACGCTTTGGCGCGGGGAGAGACGGACTTCTTTGCGGGAGCCGCGGGAGCGGGAGCCGGCGCAGGAGCGGCGGCGCGGGGGGCGGCGGCAGGCGCGGAGGCAGCGGCTGTGGGAGCCGGGG
>CAZHPP010000463.1:0-3519 GCA_964534535.1 uncultured Victivallales bacterium
TCGATTCATGGCGCCTTAATCTTGCATCAAGCCTCGGTGCTGACGGCATCATTGATCTCGGAAAGGAAAAGCTCGAATGCGGTGTCGTTCGCCTTGCCGGATCGCTAAGGAACGTTTCACTGTTCTATGACTGCGTCGGTGGCAAAGGCCAGGTACTTAACAAACTTGTTGCAATGGCAGCACGCGGTACAAGAATAGTCATGATCGGAGTACTTCAGAACGGATACGTCATACCGAACCTTCCGGATTTTGTACAGCATGAACTGCGCCTCTCCGGAACTACCATGTACACTCCCGCCGATTACAGGAAAATGATCGAAATGATGGGAAAGAAGATCATCCGCACCGACGGGATGGTGACGCATCATTTCAATCTCAGGGATGTGCCTCTGGTATTCCATGAACTGATCCAGCTCCGAAAAGAGCCGTTTTTCAAGATAATGCTAGTTAACGGAGACTGAGGCACATGAGTCTGCTTGGAATTGACATAGGGACCTCAGGCTGCAAGGCCGCATTGTTCAATGAAGAAGGAGAAATGATCCACAGCGCATACCGTAAATATACGGTCTTGCGTCAGTTACCCGGTGTGGCTGAACTGGAAATCATCGCCGTGGAGACGGCTGTGATGGAAGTCATCCATGAATGCGCGGATCATTCAGACAAAGATTTTCCGGTCGCACTGGCTGTCTCCTCTTTCGGTGAGAGCTGTGTACCTGTTACAGCAGACGGACATGCTGCCTGCCGCTGTTGCATCCTGCCGGAGGATCAACGGGCAGAGGAAGACATGAAGGTTCTGATCCGCCTATTTTCCAGCAATGCCATGCAGGAGCGTACCGGAATCCGGCCTGAATCATGTTATTCACTTCCCCTTCTGATGCGGCAATTCCGGAATTCAAGGGAGTTGCGTGAACGCTGTGCGACATTGTTAGATTGGAGTGATTATATTGCTTTCCGGCTGAGCGGCGAAGCGGCATTCAACATATCTTCGGCTTCACGGACTCTGGCCCTTGATGTTCATGCAATGCAATGGATTCCGGAATACATCGCGGCTGCTGGACTGGACAGCAGACGTTTCCCAGCGTTAGTCAGCCCAGGCACGGTTCTGGGACCAATCCGCATGGATATGGCTCAGCAACTTGGATTGCCGCGGAATACAAAGATTGTTGCCGGGACCCACGACCAATGTGCCGCCGCCATCGGGTGCGGTGCCGCTTCCGTTTCGGATATGATGCTTGGACTTGGCAGCTATGCGTGTGCGGTCTTCTGCCGTGAAAATGGCTTACAACCGCCGGAAGCATTCGGACATGCGCTCAATATGGAGCCTCATGCCCTGCCTGGACACTTTGCCAGTTTTCTGTTCCACAGCGGCTGCGGGATGCTGCTGGAATGGCTTGCCTCCAGCCTTTTCCCGGAATGTGCCGGACAGGATCGTTTTCATCGCATCTTCCAATTGGTGAATGACTGGAAGCCGCGTCCAACGCCGCTCGTCCTTCCGGAATTCGGACATGGGAGGGGGATGATCGGAGGAATTTCTTTGGAAAATGACCGGACCGATATTCTGCGTGGAGCCTGCGAAGGCATGCTCTTCTATTTCCGCGAATGTGTGTGCCGGGAAAAGCGCGAACAACATTTGCGGCGAATTTTTGCTTCAGGAGGAGGCAGTCGCACACCTGAGATCTTGCAACTTGCGGCGGACATTCTGGAACTACCGGTCCGACTGAATAATACACCTGAAGCAGGCGCATTCGGCAGTGCCATGCTGGCAGGAAGTGGGTGCGGTATCTATGCTTCCATCATGGAAGCATCGGAGAAGCTGCCGCGTTGTCTAATGGTTTTCGAGCCGAAACACGACTTTACGGAACCGTACATCAAATGGCATACTGTTTTTCAACTTATGCTTGCAGAGGAGTTTTCCATATGACCGGATGTACAGTCAGTATTCTCCCGAAAAAGGGAAGTCTTTTGAATGGGCGCAGAATCGTGTAATGCTCCCCTTTATTCAAGGGCGCATTACGTAAAACCGCCGAAAAAAGTTCAGTTCCTGATTAGTATGATCAGGGTATTTTAGACCATCTTACGGAGAAAGTCTAAAATACCCTTTCCTTTTACTACTGGATGAAATCTTTTTCAACTTGTTCCGGAACCGTGTCCGGAATTTTGCACACATTTGTGTCTGATATATTATAATTTTAAGCATGGAAATGCACAAAAATCAACAGGTCTGTGATTCGATGTTCTAAACGCAAAAAAGGAACGAAGTTCGCAATCACGACCTGAAGCGGATGAACTCAACAGAGATTTTTCTGACATGCCGAACCCACCACCATTTACGTCAGATCCTCCCTTTCCCTGTCATCCGAGCCGACAAAATCGGGATACGGTGTGTTCTGGCGGCGTTGAAGTTTTTTCATTTGCATTTTTGTAAATACGGAATATATTATAATAAGACTTATCATAACAGGTATCATAATGAATAGTTTGATTGGAAATACATCCAGATTAAAAGAGTTGAACGTGGAACGACTCCGTGTTGGGCTGAAAAGCTTCGGTTCTGCCACGAAAAGGCAACTTGCACAGGCGACACAGCTGAGCATCGCCAGCTGCGGAAATATTCTATCCGGAATGCTGGATACCGGAGAAATCCGCAAGGGGAAACTGTCCGATTCCGCCGGCGGTCGCCCGGCACGTATTTTTGAGTATAACTTCCGCTTCCACTTGATGCTTTTACTTCATCTTGGAGTGGAGGACGGAGTTCGCACGATAACTTCCATCGTCGCGGATTCGGTCGGAAACGAAATTGATCGGCAATCGAAAATTGTTCCCGAGATCACGATGGACGAACTGGGAAATGCGATCTCGGCTCAACTCAAACCGTATCCCGCCATTGCCGCCGTTTCCGTTTCGTATCCCGGAGTTGTCAACAATGGCTTAACCGCTCACGAAGTTGGTGATTTGCCCGAACTTCATAACTGCGATATAAAAGGAAATCTCGAACAAAGATTTCCCATTCGGGTTGCAGTGGAGAACGACATGAATCTCGCCGCGCTCGGATACTTTCATGGTCAGCGGTGTCCGGAGGATTCCAGTCTCTGCTATGTGGCGTTCTTTATCCTTCCCGGATGCGGCAGCATCGTTGCGGGGGAACTTCTGCGGGGCAGTCGCGGTTTTTCCGGAGAAATCACTTGGCTTCCTTTTGGTCTTACTGTGGAAGAGTATGCAAAGTTGCAGAAAACACGCGAAGGAACCATATCGCTTACCTCAAAAACAATACTTGCTCTGACCGCGATTCTGAACCCTGATACGGTGGTCCTGTGCGGAAAACTTCTAGCCGATGCTAACATGCGCGAAGAAATCGTCAGAAACTGTCAACAGCCACAAATTCGGCTTTTCCTGCCAAAAATTGTTTTTTCAGACGATTGGCTCTCCGACATTATGGCGGGGTTGAAAGAACGCGCGTCTGAACTGCTCCGCTGTCCGATACAAATGATTGAAAAATAAAGGATTTTCCCATGTACTCTC
>CAZHPP010000464.1:0-3518 GCA_964534535.1 uncultured Victivallales bacterium
CGTGCTGAACCGGAGCGACAGGGAAGCGCGGTTCCGGACCGAAACGCGGGACGGACGGAAAATCGACATGCTCTTCACGCCGTACGAACCGGCCGTTCTGCGGTTCTGAAAAGATCGCTCATCCCGATCCTGCTTCACGGAAAAACGGGGAAGACCGCAGGCCCGGCTTTCCCCCGTCCCCGGCCGGGAACATTTGAGCTTTCCGCGAAATGCAATTTTTTATCCCCGCGGCTTGAAAAAACAGGAAAAAGCTGTATCTTAACTTTTTACGAAAATACATCCAAAATTCAGGAGATTTCACAGATATGGGATTCGCATGCGGATTCGTGGGGCTGCCCAACGTGGGCAAATCGACTCTCTTCAACGCACTCTGCAAAGGCGGAGCGGCGGCAGAAAACTTTCCGTTCTGCACGATTGATCCGAACACCGGAATGGTTCCCGTTCCGGACAAGCGGCTCTACGATCTTGCAAAAATCGAAAATTCCGCCAAGATCGTTCCGACCGCGATGAAATTCATCGACATCGCCGGACTCGTGAAGGGCGCCAGCCAGGGCCAGGGCCTCGGCAACCAGTTCCTCGGACACATCCGCAACGTGGACGCCATCGCGCACGTCGTGCGCCTCTTCAAGGACCCCGACGTCGTGCATGTGGAACAGACGATCGACCCCTCGCGCGACCTGGAGCTCATCCTGACCGAACTCATGCTCGCCGACCTCGACTATCTGAACAAGAAGCTCGACCACTCCCAGAAGTCCGTCCGCGCCGCCGACGCCGAAATGAAATTCCAGCTCGAAGTCGCCGACAGCTTCCGCAAACAGCTCGAGGACGGCAAGATGCCCTCCTACGACACCACGGACGAAAAGATCACCGCCGCCGCGAAAAACATCGAACTCCTCACCCTGATGCCCGCATTCGTCTGCGCCAACACGGATGAAGACACGTTCCGCTCCTTCGGCAAGGACGACGTTTCCAAGAAGCTGATCGAGACGGCGAAGAAGCACGGACTCGAGGCGATCCCCGTCTGCGCCAAGCTCGAAGACGAGCTCGGTCAGCTCGAACCGGCCGAGGCCAAGGCGTTCCTCGAGGACCTCGGCGTGGAGTCGAGCGGACTCGAACGCGTGATCAAGACCGGCTACCGTCTGCTGGACTACATCACGTTCTTCACCTCCGGCCCCACGGAATCCCGCGCATGGACCATCAAGCGCGGCATGACCGCGCCGCAGGCTGCGGGAAAAATCCACACCGACATGGAAAAGGGCTTCATCCGCATGGAGGTCATCTCCTACGACGAACTGATGAAGCACGGCGGCTGGAACAAGGCCAAGGAGGCAGGAAAGCTCCGGATCGAAGGCAAGGACTACATCGTTCAGGACGGCGATTCCGTGTTCGTGCGGTTCTCCGTCTGACAATATAAGGAAAAGAATCCCTCCCATGGCGGCACGCGGAGATGCAATGTTCCGGAGCGCGTTTGCGTTCACCTTCGCGACTTTTCTGAGCCGCGTGCTGGGGTTCGCCCGTGAAATCCTCACCGCGCAGGTGATCGGCGCGGGCGTCGTCATGAGCGCATGGTCGTTCGCGCTGATGCTGCCGAACACGATGCGCCGCATCTTCGGTGAAGGCGCGCTCGGAACCGCGCTCGTCCCGATCCTTACCCACACGGCCGAATCCAGCGGACCGCAGGAAGTCCGGAAGAAATTCTCCACCGTCGCAATCTGGCTCTTCTTCATCCTCGTCCTGCTGAGCGTGATCGTCAGCGCGGCCGCCCTGGCGGTCGAACCGTTCGTCATGGTCGAACGCTGGAAGCTCACGCTGCTGGCCACGCCGATGCTCATGCCATACTGCATCCTGATCTGCCTGATCGGGGCGTTCACCTCTCTGCTGAACACGCTGCGGATTTTTTTCCTGCCGGCCATGGCGGGGCTTCTGCTGAATCTGATGCTGATTGCGGCCCTGCTGTTCATCTGTCCGGGACTTTCCCATTCTCCGCTCAAGCTGCTTTCCGCGCTTTCCGGGGCCGTGCTGATTTCCGGCGTTCTGGAACTGCTGGCGATGGTCTGGCTGGCCGCCCGGAACGGAATGCTCCCGAAGCTGAACCGGGAAGCGCTCACGAATTCTCCCGCGATCCGCGAACTCTGGCAGAAGATGCTTCCCGGAATCATCGGATTTTCCGCCGTCACGATCGGAACCATTTCCGACCGGTGCATCGCCATGACCGTCGGCGACTACGCGAACTCGGCCATGTACTATTCCGACCGACTCGTCTATCTGCCGATCGGGCTGTTCGCGGTGGCGTTCGGGACGGTGTCGCTCCCCTATCTTTCCAAACTGGCCGCCGAAGGCCGGATCAAGACCATGCTCCGCATGACCTTCGATTCCATCCGCGAACTTCTGTTCATCACGGTTCCGCTCACGCTCTTCATGGTGATGTTTTCGAAGGAGATCATCGGCCTTTTCTACCAGCGCGGAAAGTTCGACGAAACGGCGCTTTATGAAACATGGCTCGCCATGTTCTGGCTCGCCTGCGGGATTCCGGCATTCGCCCTCATCAAGCTGGTGCTGAACGCCTATTATTCCCGCAAGGAAATGAAGATTCCGGCCATCGTCTCCTGCATCTGTCTGGGGCTCAACATCACGCTGAGCATCCTGCTCAAGTATCCGATGAAGCAGGGCGGAATCGCCCTGGCGACCTCGTTCACCTCCTACCTGAACATCATCATTCTGCTTTTCATTCTGCGGAAGCAGCTGGGGAGAATGCCTCTGGCGCCGGCCATCCGGTTCACGGGGATCATTTTCGTGCTCTCCTTCGCCGCCATGATCTTTGCAAGATTCACGTTCGTGAGGCTCTGCCGGGTGCCCGGGTTCGGGTTCCTGCCGAAGGACCTCGTTCCGTTCCTCTGCGCCTGCTGCGTATTCGGAGTCGTCTACATGGCGTCCGCCATGTATCTCCGTCTGCCCGAGGCAAAGAATCTTTTCGTCAAACTCATCATCAGGAGGAAATCATCATGACCTTCGACGAAGTGATCGAAAAACGCAAGAGCGTCCGTTCCTACCGGAATACGCCCGTTCCGGCTTCCGCCATCGAAAAAATCGCGCATGCCGTCTCGCTCGCCCCGACCGCATGCAACCGCCAGCCCTTCAAGATCATTTTCGTGACGGACAGGGCGCTCCTTGCAAAGCTGCATGAAATCTATACGCCCGCCTGGTTCGCCGGTGCTCCGGCCGTGGCGGTCGTCTTCGGCAACCTCAATGCCTGCTGGACCCGCCTGGAGGGAACCCCCATCCTCGACGTCGACTGCGCGATCGCCATGGAGCATCTGGTCCTTGCGGCTGCGGACTCCGGACTCGGCACCTGCTGGATCGGCGCGTTCCGCCGCAGCGCCGCCGACGCCCTGCTTTCGCCCGGAAAGGGCTGGACTGCAGTCGCCATGACTCCGGTCGGATATCCTGCCGCCGACCCCGTCCGCCCCGCCCGCAAACCCGTTGCCAATAGTGCTACCGCCATCATTGTTGGCATAAAA
>CAZHPP010000465.1:0-3509 GCA_964534535.1 uncultured Victivallales bacterium
AGTTCGGCGGCCAGACCCCGCTCAACATCGCCCAGGAGCTCAAGGACGCCGGACTCAACATCCTCGGCACCCAGCCCGAAGGAATCCGCCTCGCCGAAGACCGCGAATACTTCCGCCGCCGCATGATCGCGCTGAATATTCCTCAGCCCGAAAGCGGCACGGCAACTTCGCTCGACCAGGCCATGGCCCTCGGCAAGAAGATCGGCTACCCCGTCATGGTGCGGCCTTCCTTCGTGCTCGGCGGACGCGGCATGGCCGTGATCCACGACGAGGAGGAGCTCCGCCGCTATGCGGTCGAAGCCATCCAGGTCAGCCCCGAATACCCGATGCTGATCGACCGCTTCCTCGACAACGCCACCGAATCCGAGGTCGACGCCCTCTCCGACGGAACGGAAACGTTCCTTCCGACCGTCATGGAGCACGTCGAACTCTGCGGAATCCACTCGGGCGACTCCGCCTGCGTGATCCCGCCCGTCACGATCAAGAAGGAGCACCTCGACACCATCGAGCGCTACGCTTCCGCGATCGCGATCGACTTCAAGGTCCACGGCATCCTGAACGTCCAGTTCGCCATCTGCCGCGACAAGGTGTACATCATCGAAGCGAATCCGCGCGCATCCCGCACGGTGCCGCTCGTCGCCAAGATCACGGGCGTTCCGCTCGCGCGCATCGCCACCGAGCTTTCAATCGGACACAAGCTCGCCGAATACAAGGCCCAGCTGAAGCACAAGGACAAGAGCTTCTACGGCGTCAAGGAAGCCGTCTTCCCGTTCAACATGTTCCCGGAAGTCGACCCGATCCTCGGCCCCGAAATGCGCTCCACCGGCGAAGTGCTCGGAATCGCCGACAGCTTCGCCCTGGCCTACTACAAGAGCCAGCAGGCCGCCGGATGCAAGCTCCCGCTGGAAGGAAAGGCCCTGCTTTCCGTCAACCAGCACGAGCACCAGCTGCTGCTGCCCATCGCGAAGGGGCTCCAGGAGCTCGGTTTCGAAATCTACGCGACCGAAGGAACTTCCAAGTTCCTGGACGACAACGGGATTCCGAACAAGGACGTCCACAAGCTCGGCGAAGGCCGTCCCGACGTCAGCGACCTCATCCGGAACCATACGGTCCAGCTGATCGTCAACACGCCGCGCGACAAGGCGGAAAAGCTCAGCGACAGCTATATCCGCATGATGGCCATCCAGTACCGCGTGGCCTACATGACCACGATCGCGGCCGCCAGGGCCAGCGTCGCCGGAATCAAGGCTGCCAGAGGCAGCGCGATTCCGCCCAGTTCGCTTCAGGAGTATCTGGCCGGAAAGTAATGCCCGGTCCGTTCTGAAATCAGGGCGCCGTCCTCCGCATGGGGGACGGCGCTTTTTTTACCGTATTTTCAAAACATGCCTTGTTTTTCGATATTTTAGAATTATATTTATTGATACAAAACTTTTTACAAAACAAAAAAGGATGAACCGGGCAATGAGCGTTCTCTGGATTTCTCACCGGGGCGAATCACACGATGCGCCTGAAAACACACTTTCTTCCTTCCGTCTGGCCGCCGAACGCAAAACGGACGGCTGTGAAACGGACATCCATTTTACCTCCGACGGAGTCGTTGTCTGTGCCCATGACGACAATACCGGGCGCATGGGCAGCCGGAAGGCGGTCATCGCCGAAACTCCCTTTGCGGAGCTTGAAACCATCGACGTGAGCGGCGGGCGCGCCGGATTCCGCGGCGAACGGATCCCGAAATTCGAGGAAACGTTCTCCTGCCTTGCTCCGGGCATGATGTATTTCGTCGAAATCAAATCGGGGCTGATTGCCATGCCGAAGGCCATGATCGAAATCATCGACCGGTCCGGATTCGGCTGGGACCGGATCATTACGATCGGCTTCGATCCGGCTGTCATTGCCGAATTCAAGCGCCTGGCGCCGAACCACAAGGCCCTGCTTCTCATCGGCGAAACGCCGTCCGCGGAAGACCTGATCGCACAGCTCCGTTCCATTCATGCCGACGGCGTCGATTTCTGCGTCTCGGAAAAGATTGATGCCGAGTATGTGACGAAACTGAAGCAGGCCGGATTCTTTGTTACGGTCTGGACGATTGACGATCTGCCGACGGCGAAACAGTATGTCGGATACGGCGTGGATGCCGTCACCAGCAACCGGGCGGCGTATCTGAAGAAGAATATCGCCGGACTCTGATTCTTCCGTCTTGATTCCGCGCGGATCAGAATTTTCCAGCGGATTGTTTCAGGAAGAGTTCCGCAGCGGGGACAGGACCGGCATTGCCTGTCTTCCGCTAAGGAACTGATTCCGGTCGAACTCACGGATCCGCGTGCCGCGGCCTTCCCCGTGTCCTGAATGCGCGGGGAACGTCTTTTCCCTCCGATTATCTTGCCGTAATGATGCGGTCGATGAAGATGCCGTTGGGCTTCTTGGAACCCTTCACATACGCCGGACCGGTCAGTTTCAGAGAAATCCAGAGATCGCACGGATAATCCGGAGTCGGCATGTACGCTTCCCGCGGATTGAACTGGAAATTCCATGTCCAATGAGCCCAGATGCGCGATCCCGGCACAAGGAACCAGCGTCCGATCTTATGCAGATGGTATTTCTCGTCGGAGGGAATGTCGCCTGCTTTCAGTCTCAGGGTCGGACCGGCCTTCTTCATGGCCGTGCCATTGTACACGCCGGCAATGAACGGGAGACTGTGAAATTTCGAGTTGTTTCCAACGATTTCAACCGCCTTGCCGCCCAGCGCGTCCGGATCGCTTACGACCCTGGTATGGATTCCGTCATAATAGAAGGTGTTGAACTTGAAGTCGCAGACATTTGTTCCCTTGACTTCTTTCGGGATTTCCGCCTCGATCATTTCGCCGACGATATAATTTCCCATCCTTCTGAGGGCATCCCCTTTTTCAGCCGGAGAACACATGGAGTCGATCATGGCTTTTTCATTGCGGCGGATCCGTTCAAGGACTTCATGCTTTCCAAACGGCATCTTTGAGGCATATTTTTCCCAGAAGATCAGCAGCCCATGATCCAGGGCGACATATTCGAACCTGACATGCCGGAGACTGAGCCCGTCGCCTTCCGCCAGTTTTTCCGCTCTTGCAAGGAGCCCGTACGACTTCAGGAAAAATTCAGGAGTCATATAGGAATACGTTGACGGATGCCTTGGCCCAAGCGGACTCTTCTGCGATTCCTTCCGAACTTCGGAATCCAGATAATTCAGATATTCCTTCATAGCGGGCGCGGCCTTTCCATAATAGCCGTCCAGAAATCCGGAAATCAGCTTTTCTCTGGACGAATCCGGGTCATCCATGAGTTTGAGAGCAAGGTACATCTTCAGGGCAAAGAACGAATCCTGGAACCGCTCCATCTCCAGAAGAATATTTTCCGCATGATGCGCATGGTAATATTTCAGGTTTTCAAAATAAACATCCAGCGCGATGAACGGGAAGAGCGGTTTCGTGTAATAGGTCCAGTATTCCCATATTCCGAGCTGTTTCGATGCCGCAATC
>CAZHPP010000466.1:0-3507 GCA_964534535.1 uncultured Victivallales bacterium
TCGGGCTCGTCTGCAGCGCCATGGAACAGGGCAGAATCTACCCCGACGAACTGCGCTGGATGAACGGTCCCGGCCGCATCGGGTGGTATTTCCATAAAGAGGAAAAGAAACTCCCCGTCTTTGTCCTTTCCCCCCGCCGCGCCGAAGGCCTGCTCCGGCGCATACATGCTGGAAAAGTCTTCCTCCGCGGCGTCATGAACACGCGCATCTCCGACGGGAAAATCTACACCGTGACCGCCCGTATTCCGGGCGAAAGCCAGGAAGAGTTCGCGCTGCTCGCCCACCTTTATGAACCGTTCGTCCCCGACGACGCGACCGGGTTTGCCGGAAGTCTGGAAATCGGGCGCATCCTGAAGCAGCTCGCCGATTCCGGGAAAATCCGGATGAAGCGCAGTCTCCGCGTGGTGTTTTCCATGGAGCATTACGGCATGGGCGCGTTTCTTTCCGATCCGGCGCGCGGCGGAAAAATTTTCGCGGCGCAGAGCATGGACAGTTTCTGCCACAAGTCCTGTTCCCTGTTCAATCTTCCGCTCGAACTCCGCATGAGCGCGCTTTCCCTGCCGTTCTTCGGCGACCTTCTGCTGGAAAAACTGCTGAAGGACCTCGCGCCGCAGGACCGCTTTGACAAAGTTGCCGGAAATCTTTCCGACGACACGTTCGGTTCCTGTCCGAAGCTCAATATTCCCGTCTGCTGGATTCTGACGCCGAACGGCGGAACGCATCACAACTCCGGTCCCGCCTTCATGGAAGCGGACTGGGAACTCGCGGAACGCCTGCTCGCAGTGACGGCCGTCTATTCGGCATACATGACCGGGGACGACCGAAAAGAGATCACGGACTTCGTGACGGATTCCGCCGTCCGGAACTGCCGGAAAGAAGTCTCCTCAGCCGCAAAAGAGTGCCGCGCACGCAGACTTTCCGTCTCCGACGCCAGGTACAGAATCCGCGCCGCCAACATCATGCGGGACGGCCGGATCCGCTCCCTGGAACGGATGTTCCCCGGAACAGCCGGGCTTCCGGCCGAAGAGACCGCGGAACTGCCCGCCGGACTGCCCGAACTTTCCAACTCGGAAACCCGCGCGGCCAATACGGTCGTCACGAACCGGAGCGGACTGCTCCCCTTCTCCCTTGCAAGGATTCCGTTCGCCGAACGGAAGCCCCTGCCCTTTCCTGCGTCGCATCCCCTGATTTATGCCATGTTCGACGGAAAACGTTCCGTCCTCGACGTTCTGAAACTCGGCGCAGCAGTGTTCGGCAGGGTTTCAGACCAGCAGGTCTCGGGACTTCTGGAAACGCTCGAATATCTGGCAAAGTACGGATATGTGAAAATCGAACACCCCGTCCGCACGACTCCCGAAGAATTCACGCAGGCCCTGCGCGAACTCGGCGTGAAGCCCGGCATGAAGCTGGTCGTCCATACGGCATTTTCCGCCTTCGGAACGTTTGAAGGAGGCCCCAAAGCCTATTGCCGCGCGCTCATGGAAACCGTCACGGATCAGGGAACCCTGATGATGCCCGTGTTCAACATGTACCGTCTGAAAGTCACCGGCGGCGCGTTCGACTGGAAAAACACCCCGTCGATCGTGGGAGCCGTCACGGAATGCTTCCGCGGAACTCCGGGCGTCACATATTCCCTCGATCCCACGCACGCCGTGGCGGTCTGGGGCAAAGGGAAATTCGACTATGTCCGGAACCATCACAGGATTCCGACCATGCACCAGAAAAGCCCGCTCGGCCTTCTGGAACTCGACGGCGGATTTGCGCTCATGGTCTCCTGTCCGGACAATGTTTCGTTCATGCATGTGGTGGAGACGAGCAACCGCGTTCCATGTCTCGGCAGCCGCACGGAGGAATACCCCGCCGTTCTGCCGGACGGCACGCATGCAAAGCTCCGCGCATGGGGCTGGCGCGACGGAATCTGCCGCGCCTACCGTCCCAGGGAGATTTACGACTTCCTGCGCAGACGCGGACTGCTCGCCGAGCGCATGCTCGGAAACGCGCACCTGTATCTCTTCCGTCTTTCGGACTTCCGCAAGGCGTATGAAGCCTGCATGCGCGCTCCGGGAAAGGGCTGCCGCGGCTGCCCCGTGCATCCGCGCCGGAACGTGTTCACCGTCCCGACCGACTGGGATTCCGAAAAGGACTGTCTGAAAAGCTCCACGGACGCGTTCGTCGGCGAAGTCGACTTTCAGAAATATGTAAAATAACGGACCCCCTCCGCCTGCGGAGCTGTTTCCGGAACGGACTCAAAGGTTCGCGATCGCCTGATATTCGGCGAGAATGGACTGAAGTTCCGTGGCGCGCTTCTCCCACTGTTCCGTGGCGGAAGTGATGTCCACATAGACTTCGCTGAGGCGCTTCTGCTTTGCGGCAAAGTCCGTGACGACGCCCGGCGTGGCGAGTTCTTCCTCGATTTTCGCCTTTTCGGCTTCGAGGGTCTCCACTTTTTTCTCCAGGTCGGCGACGGCCTTTTCCAGACGCTTGCGGCCGCCGGAAAGCTCCTGGCGCCGCATGGCCTTTTCCCGGCGCAGATCTTTTTTGCTGTCGCCGGAAGTTTCGGGAGTGTCCTTGACTTCGGAGGCGTCCGCGGCGCGTTCCTCGGCCTCGATCCGCTCGCGGTAGTAGGTGTAATCCCCGCCGAACCGCCGCACTTTGTGATGCTTCACTTCCACAATCACGTTCGCGGCGCCGCGCAGGAACTCGATGTCGTGGCTCACCATGCAGACGGAGCCCTGATAATCGTGCAGCGAATGCTGAAGCGCCTCGCGGGCGGAAATGTCAAGGTGCGTCGTGGGTTCGTCCAGCACAAGGAAGTTCGGCGGATTCACGAAAATCCGCGCAAAGCACAGCCTGATTTTTTCGCCGCCGGAAAGGACCTTGCACTGTTTTTCGGAATCTTCGCCGGAAAATCCGAACGCGCCCAGAATTTCGCGCATCCGCTGCTGCGTCACGTCGCCGGAAGCGGCGGCCTTCACAACGTCGAAGACGGACATTTCCGGGGGCAGAAGTTCCGCAAACTCCTGCGCCTGATAGCCCACGACCACCTTGTAGCCCTGAATGCGCTTCCCTTCCGACGGCGCAAGGCGTCCGGCCAGAATCTTGAGCAGCGTGGTCTTGCCTTCGCCGTTGTAGCCCACGATTCCGACCTTGTCGCCCTGTTCAACGCTCAGGTCGACGCCGGAAATGATCGTGTGAACCCCGTCGTAGGAATGGGAAACGCCCTCGATGCGGACGATTTCGTGTCCGCAGTGCGGCGGTTCCGGAATCCGGAGCGTACCGCGGAAATGCAGATCGTCCGGCACGTCGACGTCGTCCATCTTGTCCAGCATCTTGATCCAGGACTGGACCTGGGAGGCCTTGGTGGCCTTGTAGCGGAAACGGTCGATGTTGCGTTCGAGACGGTCCTTTTCGCGTTCGACATTTTTTGCCGCAGCGAGCGCGTGGCGGCGGCGCTCCTCGCGTTCATGCGCATAATATTCCCAGTTCCCG
This sequence comes from uncultured Victivallales bacterium, assembly GCA_964534535.1. Classification (GTDB taxonomy): domain Bacteria; phylum Verrucomicrobiota; class Lentisphaeria; order Victivallales; family UBA1829; genus CAZHPP01. The sequence goes on from CAZHPP010000466.1 coordinate 3,490, forward strand.
GCATAGCGCGTGGTCTTG
>CAZHPP010000467.1:0-3507 GCA_964534535.1 uncultured Victivallales bacterium
GCTGCGGCAAAGGGGAACTCGTGCTCACCAACACTCTTTGGCACTGGCGGGCAGGAAAGAATTTGGAAAAGCTGCTTGCCGGTCTGGCGGAAAAAGTACCAGTGGCCGCAAAAACCGCCAATCCCGGAATTGAGATCCTGGCTTCGCCTCTTGCCGACGGTTCCGGCGCGGTCCTGGGCGTTTTCAACCATCAGGTCGACCATACCGCGCTTCAATATTACCGCAAGATTTATAAAAGGGAAGTGAAAGAACTTGCTCCGGCAAAAACGTACAGGATTTCGCTTCCGGACGAAAAGGAGAAAAATATCCGTTTTGACTTCGCTTCTCCGGTCGATTTCAAACAATGGGATGAATTCATCTTCCGCGGCCGTGCCGGCGGAAAAATGCCGGGCGGTGCGATGAACTTCGCCTTCACCGATGTCTCCGGCAAACGAGCCTCATGGAAACTCGGTCAGATCCGCATCGGCAGACTGGAAGGAAACAATATTTTTGCCCGCTGCATGTCGCCCCAGTGGCCCAAGCGCGGCGGAGACAAGTCCAACCGCCCGGAGATTCCCGCGGGGTTTGACTGGACAAAAGTCAGAACCGTGGAAATACTCCTTTGCCGCGACGAGGGAAATCCCGCTCTCGAATTTGATCTGGAACTGGCCGGTCTTACACTCGAAAATCTCAGGACAGACCATCCCACAGGTTATCAGCGGCATAACATTCCCTTCTCCGGAGAAATCGAAGTCGACGCGAAACTTCTTAAACTGCCTGCCGGAGTCCGGGTCTATGCCTGCGGCACTGATTTCTCTCCGAAACTTATTCCTTCACGCCGTGTCGGAGACAGGATTTTCTTCCATGCGGACATCCGGGACGACTGGGGGGAATATCTGATTCAATAGTGTTTCGTTCCGTTTCTTCCGGAAATTCTCCGGACTGCTGTCATTGATTGCCCGGCGGAATAACAGCAATGCAGAAGAAGGTCTGCAGAAACAGAAAAAGGCATGGCAGATTGATTTTATCGTTCAGGAGATCATGAATACGGGGATGAGCTGTCGCCATAGACTGCTCATCCCCGTGAGAGCATGCGGAAGGAACGGATGCGGGAATGTTCCCGATACGCGCAGTGCAGAACACACATTGCTCGTCGGTGAAAATATCATGATTTTTTTCAGTGCAGAACTTAAAAACACGATTTTTTGATTTCCCCTATTGACAAAATCGCGAATCTGGAGTATAATATGTTTGAAGCAGGAATAAAACATAAAACAAAAAAATGCAATGAAAAGACTCGACATTCTGAACAAGCGCAAGTGCGTGCGGCAGCGTCTTCTGGACTATGCCGCATCTCTCCCTGCGGGAAAACGCATTCCCACGGTGCGTGAACTTACGGAAGAATTTGATTGTACAGTCAATATGCTTCAGCAATGCACCGGCGAACTGGTCAGGGAAGGCGTCTTTTATCACAAGTCGCGCAAGGAAGGAACCTTTCTCCGCGGGAAACGTCATTATGTGATCGGACTGATGCTGGGAACCGGCGTTTCCTGTGAATATGTGAACATCCCCTGGTGGCTCAGCGGTTTCTGTCAGACTATTCATGAACCGGACATCGTGATCCGGACTCTTCAGGCGCCTAAATTATCCGACATTCCTGACCTGATGCGCACTCTCGGGCTGAATTCTTTGGTGGTTACAGACATCGGTGAAGAAAATGCAATGAAACTGCTGGAGTGTCTTTCCCCGGAGGAGCGGCGCAGAACGATAGTGAACATTCCCAACTTCCAGCTCTCCGTTCCCGATGTCATCCGGCGCATTCCGGAAAATCTGATTTATGCGGATCAGACGGACTGGATCTGCGACTATGTCCGTTCCGGAGTCCGGAACGGATGCCGGAGTTTCATCCAGATCTGCGCCCCGAACCATGTCTCGGAGTCTTATATCGACGAGATCCGGAAGCACGGTCTGCCATGGAGCGATGACAGGGTAATCACGGTAAAGTCTGAGATCAGGACCCGGCTTCCCAGACTGCTCCGCGATTTCAAGGTCGATGCGATCCGGTGCGCCGGCGGATGGGAAGACGCTCTGGCGGCGGAACTTCAAAAATTTCCCGGTTTCAAACCGTTTGTCTTCGCCTTTGGATATTCCTGGTTCCCGGAAGAGTTCAGGAAACAGTATCCGTGGGTCAGATTCCACTTCGTCCATGAACCGCTGGAAGACTTTTATTCCCGCTGGGGGAAAATGGCCGGGAATGAAGCCATACGGATTGCGGAAGGCGGAAGTCCTTTTGCCAACTGCTCCGTTTCCATGAAATGTATTCCTCAGAAAGATCAGCCTGATGAAAATCCGGAACCTCAGGAGGAAGACCTTGAAAGGAAGACAAGAATCGGCACCATGTCCGTTCCCGAACGACATCAGACAAATCAAAGGAGGAAATGCTTATGAAAATCACAGTTTCTGAACGCAGAACGGGATGGAGTTTTACGTTAATAGAGCTGCTGGTCGTCATCGCCATCATAGCAATTCTGGCCGGGATGCTGCTGCCCGCATTGAACAAGGCAAGGGCGACCGCCATGCAGTCGTCCTGCCGCGGCGATCTCAAGATGATCGCCACTGCCAATATCATGTATGCCAACGACTATGAGGATTTTCTGCCCTGTCAGGTGCCGAAAGATTCTAATTATCCCATGGATTCCTTCTGGGTCGGAAAGCTCAACAGTTACCTCAACAATACCCACATTTTCACCGGATGCAGAAAACGGACAACATCCGAGCGTATAACGAAGGGGGCACTGGCATCCGATCCGCTCTACTATTATTCAACCGTAGCCTATGGCGGCAATGTCCTTTTCCTGTTTATGGGGTATTGCCGCAAACTCACGAAAATGACTCATCCGTCACGCAGAATCATTTACGGCGACAGCGTCGGAATTGACAAGGACAGCAACAAGAGGGGATGCATTCTCGCACTTTCCAAAGACCCCAACTCTGGATTGGTCGATTATCGGCATCTCAACACGGCCAATGTCTCCTGCGGCGACGGTCGTGTAACCACGATCCGGAATCTTTACACGGGAAACAACAGCTATTACTGGGCATCGTATTATTTCGACACCTATGACAATTATCTGGCGAACTTCTGAAATGACGAACGAAAGGAAAATGATGCACAGAATCTGGAATCCCGGCAGGGAAAACGCCGTGGAGTTCATGAAATCTGATGCAGGCCAGAATAGTCAACATAGAACCGCCGGTGTTTTCGGCATCGGCTCAGGAGTAGTCATGAAATTCATGTTTTTTGCAGCGGCGTCGCTGCTGGCCGGGGGGATGTGTCTTTCCGGCGGAGAGATCGAACAGCGGGCGGAATTCCGCGCCGCGCTCGAAAAGTCACCCGATGCGGCGATCGCGTCGGGACTCAAAAGTCAGGATCCGGCGATCCGGAACCGTGCAATTTTTGAACTTTATTTCCGCAGGGGAAAGGCGGCAATCCCGGAACTGATGAAACTTGCCTCGGAAAGCAATCCG
>CAZHPP010000468.1:0-3505 GCA_964534535.1 uncultured Victivallales bacterium
CCCGCAGCAATCATCAATAAATCGAGCAGGATCATTCCAACCATCAACCAGCGCCGTCGACCCCGTCGCCACGCTCAAGATCGAGGAGCTCATGGATTCTCTCCGCAGGCGCTTCACGATCGTCATCGTAACCCACAACATGCAGCAGGCCGCGCGGATTTCCGATTTCACCGCGTTCTTCTTCCAGGGGAAAATCATCGAATTCGGCGAAACAAAGCAGATCTTCACAAATCCGGTCCACAGAAAAACAGAAGAATACATCACAGGAAGGTTCGGGTGATTCCCATGACAGCTCATTTCATCTCCGCTCTCGAAAATCTCAAGAAAATGCTCTCCCTCGTCGCCGCCAAGGCCGAACAGGCCGTCCATTCGGCCGCCGAATCCGTGCGGAGCAATTCCGCCGAATCCGCCCTGCTGGTCGTGCTCAATGACAGCGAAATCGACGATTCCGAAATCGCCATCGAGGAAGAGTGTCTGAAAGTCCTCGCGCTCTACCAGCCGGTCGCCTCCGACCTCCGCCAGGTCATCACGATCCTGAAGGTCAACAACGAGATCGAACGCGTCGGCGACCTCGCCGTCAATATCGCGGAACGCGTCCCGGACATGGCGTTTTATCAGGAAAAGAATGTTGAAAAAGTCGACTTTCATGATATGGTATCGAAGGCATGCGGAATGCTGAAGCAGTCCCTGGATTCGCTCGCCTATCACGATTCCGTGAAGGCCGCCGCCGTGATCGAAGCCGACGACGCGGTCGACACAATCCACAGGGGCAATTACGGAAAGGTCCGCGAAATGATCCTGAAACATCCGCAGGAAGCTCAGTACTACATGGACTGCCTCACCGTTTCCCGCTGCCTCGAGCGGATCGCGGACATCGCCACGAACATCGCCGAAGACGTGATCTACCTCGAAACCGGAAGAATCGTGCGCCACCGCCACGAAGGAGAAAACAATGGCAAATGAAACCATTCTGCTCATCGAAGACGAACCCCCGATCCGGGAACTTGTGAAGCTCGCGCTCGAAAGCGCCGGATTCACCAGCGTGCTCGAGGCCGGCGACGGCGAAACCGGGCTCGACCTCGCGCTCAGGCGCAAGCCCGATCTGATCCTCCTCGACCTCATGCTCCCCGGCATCGACGGACTCACCGTCTGCCGGAAGCTCAAGTCGGAGGAGGAGACGAAACTCATTCCCGTCATCATGCTGACCGCCAAAGCCGAGGAATCGGACGTGGTCCTTGGGCTCGAAATGGGCGCAAGCGACTATGTAACGAAGCCCTTCAGCCGCAAGATTCTCATCGCGCGCGTCCGCGCCCAGCTGCGCGACTTTTCGGAGGACGCCGCCTCAGGAGAAATCCGCCGCGCCGGACTCGTCCTCAGCGAACAGACCCATTCCGTCTCCGTCGACGGCGTCCCCGTCGAACTTACCTTCAGCGAGTTCGAAATCCTCAGGCTCTTCGCCGCCCACCCGGGACGCGTCTTCACGCGGAACCAGATCATCTCCCGGATCAAGGGCGACGACTATCCCGTCACGGAGCGCGCGGTCGACGTCCAGATCGTGAACCTCCGCCGCAAGCTCGGCGAATGGGGCTCGAACATCGAAACCATCCGCGGGATCGGCTACCGCGTGAAAACCGGGGTATGACATCATGGAAAACAAGCTGAAAACTTCCGACCGGCTTCTGCTGTTCCTGCCGCTGTTCATCATGCTCGTCTTCAACCTGATGATCCTCGGCGTGGACCTCACGTTCCGCCACTTCTGCGGAATGTGCGATGAGGAAGCCTTCCAGGCGCTCTCCCAGAAAGCCTCGATCACGGCAGGCGTCATCCGGGAAAAACTCCTCGCGAACGATCTTCCCGGCGCGGAGGAGTTCTGCCGGAAATTCGACAACCGCATCTTCCGCCTGACCCTGATCTCGCCCGTCGGAAAGGTCCTGGCCGACTCCGAGGCTCACGGCACGCTCGACAACCACGCCGACCGCGCCGAAGTGAAATCGGTCCTCGAAACCGGCCGCGAATCCTTCTCCCGCCGCTTCAGCGGAACGCTCAACAGACGCATGATCTATTACGCCCTCCCCTTCCAGGTCGCGAACGACACCTATGTCCTCCGGATGTCCCAGCCCGTCAGCGACTATGCCCTGCTGGTCGACACGGTCAGCGCGTGTCTCTTCGGACTTTCCATCCTTTCCTTCTTCCTGCTGGGAATGCTCCAGATTTATCTCGTCCGGCGCGTCTACCGGCCGCTATCCGACCTTCAGAACGGGGCGGAAAAGATTCTCCACGGCGGACTCGGCACCTTCATTCCCGTACCGGAAAGCGGGATCGTGAGCCAGCTCGCAGCGAGCATTTCCCGCATGACCGAACAGCTCAAGTTCCGTCTGGCCGACGCCACCCGCGAACGCAATGAAAAGGATGCCCTGTTCCGCACCATGGGCGAAGGAATCCTGCTCTTCGACTCCTCTGGGAGTCTTCTGCGCAGCAATGCGGCCGCCGCAGACCTCTTCGGAATCTCCGGAACGGCTCCGTTCGCGCTTTCCCGATGCGGAATTCCTGAACTCATGGAACTCGCCGATTCGACCCTCGATTCCGGAACGCCCTTCGAGCACGAGTTCACGCTTTCGCGCGCCGGTCTCCCGCCGCTTTCCCTCTTCATCAAGGGATTTTCCTTCGACAACGGCAGCAGGAAATGCCTGCTCCTCACCGTGACCGACCTCACGAACCTTCACCGGCTCGAATCCTTCCGCAGCGACTTCATCGCCAACGTCTCCCATGAAATCAAGACCCCGCTCACGTGCATCGTCGGCGCGGTCGAAGCGCTGGAGGATTCCCCCGAACCCTCCGCTCCCGAACGCCAGAAGCTCCTCTCCATTCTTCAGAGCCAGTCAAAGCGCCTCAACAATCTTGTCCAGGACATTCTGAGCCTTTCGGCCCTCGAACGGCAGCAGCTCAATCCGGACCGCACCTTCGAGTCTGTTTCCCTGGATTCCGTGCTCGCCAACGCCGTCAACCTCTGCGCGCCGCACGCTGCAAAAGCCGGAATTGCGCTCAGGATCGGGGAAAATTCCCCCGTCACCGCCAATGCCGACAGCCAGCTCATCGAACAGGCCGCCGTGAACCTGATCGAAAACGCAATCAAATACAGCAGCGGCACAAAGATCGAAGTTTCCCTGACGAAGGAAAACGGCAATGCCGTAATCTGCGTGCGCGACGACGGAATCGGAATCGCCCCGGAACACGCAAAGCGCATCTTCGAACGCTTCTACCGCGTGGACAAATCCCGCAGCCGCGAGCTCGGCGGCACGGGGCTCGGGCTTGCGATCGTCAAGCACATCGCCCAGCTCCACCGCGGTTCCGCCGAACTGGAAAGCACCCCCGGAAAGGGATGCGCCTTCCGAATCCGCCTGCCGCTCTGACGCGTCTTTCCTTGCATTTCCTCCGGAGAATGCTATGGTATGCGCTCCTCCCGAAAAGTTGGACAACTTGACAAGGTGGTAAACGGCCCGTAAAA
>CAZHPP010000469.1:0-3499 GCA_964534535.1 uncultured Victivallales bacterium
TTGGGAGGGTGTCTTCCCCGTTTCGCTCTAATCCCCTAAGGCGCTTCGCGCCACCCACCCGGTCAAACGGCCGCCCCATATGGGGCGGCCGTTGCCTTTCCGATCGCGATCGGGCATACTTCCGCCCGGAGGTGCCTTATGAGGCGGACGATGCGATTTCTCTTGGCCGTCTTGGCGGCGATGCTTTTGGCGGGCTGCCCGAAATACACCGTCGGGTCGGCGGCCTATCAGCTCCCGATCGACGCCGTTGAGTCCAGCCCCGAGCGGCCGGTCGAGCTTTGCGGTCTGGACGAAGTGACGGCCTTTCTCACCTGGCTGCGCTGCGCGGCGGGCGGTCCGGCCTATCGCAGTCCGGAGGCCGCGCTGGAAGGCTTGGATCGCGAGTATTCGAGCAAGCTGCCGGACGGTCGCCAGGTGATCCGCTATAGTCCCTCGTGCTATCAAAAGACCTATGAGATCTACATCGCTCCGGAGAGCTGCGAGAAGGGGCGCAAGCCGGCCATTCCCTTCTCGGCCTATCCGCCGCCTAAAAAACGGGCGCCGACGATTTTGCCGGGCCCGGAATCGGAAAAATGAAGCGGGAAAGTTGCATTGCGGCACGAGAGCTGCTATAACGCCACCTAACGAGTTTGGCGCCCCTCGGCGCAGAGGACGTATTCATGACCGACTATGATCTACGGACCCTCCTTCACGACGTTCTCAACACCCCCACCGCCCCCTTCGCGGAAGCCCGCATCGCCAGCCTGATCGACCGCCATGCCGCGCTCGCCGACGCCAGCGTGCATAAGGACGATTTCGGCAATCGCGTCATCGTGGTGCGTCCGAAAGGCATTCCCAAGGCCCGTATCGGCTTCTGCGCCCATATGGACCATCCGGGCTTCTCGATCGTTTCCGCGATCAGGTAAAGTCCGTTCGGAACCACGGGCATCTCCTCAAGTCCGATATGACGGACCTTTGCGACGGCGATCAGGCCTTCGGGACGTTCCCGGTAGGCCATCTTCGCCAGGATGGTCGGCGTGGTCTCGAAGATTTCGGCGCCCTGCTTCGCCGCGCGGTCGAGAAGCGCGGGCTCGTTCTCCCCGAGATACATGGCGGGACAGTGCCAGCATTCGGTGAGGACGATTCCGGCGTCGAGCGCGCGGGAGAGTTCGCGGTAGCCCTCGAGCACGGTTACGCCTTCGCCTTCGCGGATCTTGCGTTCGCGAAGTTCGCAGATGTGCTTTGCCCGGGGATTCTTTGCGCTTGAAATAAGCATGAAGCGCGTCACCCGAAGACGATTTCACCGAAATACTTCGGCATGTGGAAATTGCACACAGGCACCACGTTCCAGGTGGCCCAGTGCGGACCGGCGGTCTTGTCGGCGCACTTGTAGAAGTTGGCGCGCCAGACGTCGCCGCTCTTCGGGGCGCTGATTCCGAATTCGTCCTGGAACACGGTGAACGGAATGAAGACTTTCAGGGTCCAGTCGACCGCCTTGTCCCCGAAATCGCAGGGCGGCTTCGGGAGCGTGGAGACGCGGACGACTTCCGTATAGGCTTTTTCCGGAACTTCGTGCCAGTCCTTGAATCCGCCTTTCGGCCCCTTGGAAGCATCGATCACATGATAGAGCAGCATGTTTCCGGCGGCGCTGAACTCGAAGTTCACATAGCCCTTCTTTGCAGGAGGCTCGCAGAAGAACTCCACGCAGCTGTCCAGGCAGACGGAATCCTGATATTTCGTGCTCACGCACTTGACGAACTTGTCCTTCACATCATAGCGGAGGAAGAGTCCCTTGGAATTGTAGAGCACGCGGCACTGGACCGCGGGATGATGCGCGCTGCTGTTGGGCAGAAAATTGTCGATCTTCAGGAGATTGGCATTGTCCCAGGATTCCTTGCCGGTCAGGGCAAAATCGGGAGCGGCTTTTTCGATCTTGTACGATTTGGTCATATCGGAAAATTCCTTATTTGAAAAGTTCTGTGGAAAGATAGCGTTCGCCGGTGTCGCAGATGACGGTCGCGATCATTCTGCCCCTGAACTGCGGACGCTTTGCAAGCTCGAGCGCGGCGAAGACGTTGGCTCCTGCGCTGATGCCGCAGAGCACGCCCTCGCGGAGCGAAAGCTGCTTTGCGGTCTCGATGGCGTCCGAATCGGTTACAGTGATGATCTCGTCCGCAAGGGAGCGGTCGAAATTCTTCGGGATGAAGTTGGCGCCGATGCCCTGAATCCTGTGCGGGCCGGCCTTTCCTGCGGAAATCAGCGGGGAACTCGCGGGTTCGACCGCGGCGGCGAAAAGTTTCGGATTGTGCTTCCGGAGAGCGCGCACCGTTCCGGTGAACGTGCCGCCGGTGCCGACCGCGGCGACGAAGGCGTCGATCTTTCCGCCGGTATCGGCCCAGATTTCCTCGCCCGTGGTCTTTTCGTGGGCGAGCGGGTTTGCGGGATTGTCGAACTGTCCGGCCAGAATGGCGTGACGGCTTCTGACGAGTTCATCGGCCCTGCGGAGCGCTCCGGCCATGCCTTCCGCGCCGGGAGTCAGCACAAGTTCCGCACCGAAATGGGTCATCAGCGCCATGCGTTCCTTCGACATGGAGTCCGGCATGACGATCACGAGGTTGTAGCCTTTCACGGCGCAGAGCACGGCGAGGCCGATTCCGGTGTTGCCGCTGGTGGGTTCCACGATGGTTCCGTGCGGCTTGAGCTTTCCGGTGCGTTCGGCGTCCGCGATCATTTCCGCGGCCACGCGGTCCTTGATGCTTCCGCCGGGGTTCCTCGATTCCAGTTTGACGAGCACGGAGGCATTCTTTGCGCCGTTCATTCTGGAAAGACGGAGCAGCGGAGTGTGTCCGATCAGTTCATCGATTCCGCGATAAATCTGCATGATTTCATCTCCATATGATGCAATCGTGTAAAATACTTCATGCGGCCGGCGTTTTCAAGTTTCATGCGGAAAAAATTGTGCGGGCGGAATCCCGGCAGACTGGCATTTTCCGGAACGCGGCGGTATATTACCCCTTTCCAACGGAGAATTTTCATGGAACCGGCATATTCCGGATTCTGGGTGCGCGATCCGAAATTTTATAAGAACCTTCTGATCCTTGCAGTGCCGATCATTCTGCAGAACCTCATTACGTCCGCCGTGGTCTTCGCGGACAACGTGATGGTCGGCAGACTCGGCGAAGCGGCCATTTCCGGACTTTACCTCGGAACCCTCATCCAGACTGTCCTCCAGACCATGATCGTGGGCGTGGAAAGCGCGGCGGTCGTGCTTTCCGCCCAATACTGGGGACGCCATGACTGCGCCCGGATCCGGGACGTTGTCTCCATCTGCATGCGGCTTTCGCTCGGGGCCGCGCTGACGGTCGCGCTCGTTTCCGCACTGTTCCCCGGATTCGTGATCGGGCTTCTGACGACCGACCCGCAGGCCGCGGAGGAAGGCGCGCGCTATCTGCGCGTGGTGAGCCTCTCCTATCCGCTGTTCTGCATTTCCGAAATGCTGATCGTGGCCATGCGTTCGGTG
>CAZHPP010000470.1:0-3493 GCA_964534535.1 uncultured Victivallales bacterium
CGGCGACATGATCCTGGCCGCGCTTTCCGGACTCGGCGCGGACCTTTCCGCCATCGAATCCATCCTGCGCAAGGCTCTTCCGGAAGAGGACTTCCGGATTCATCCGGAACCGTTCGCTGCGAACGGCATTTCCGGATTCCGGCTCCATGTCGAAGTCCTGAAGGATTCCGCCGCGGAACGCGGGCTTCACGAGATCGAACCGGTCATCGACCGTGCCGAAATGTCCGAACGCGCCCGCGAACTTGCGCACGAAACCTTCCGCCGTCTGGCCGAAGCCGAGGGCAAAGTCCACGGCAAAGAGGCGCACCACGTCCATTTTCACGAGGTCGGCGCGGTGGATTCGATCGTCGACATCCTCGGCTGCTGCATGGCGTTCGACATGCTGCGGATCGACAACGTGTATTTCGGGCCTCTGCCCGAAGGCACGGGCACCTTCCGGTGCCGCCACGGAATCTATCCGTTGCCGGCGCCCGCCACGCTCGAACTCCTTTCCGGATTCCAGATCGTCCGCACCGACGAGCCGTTCGAAATGATCACGCCCACCGGCGCGGCCCTGCTGACCACCTGGCCGTTCGCGAAAAGCGGACAGGGCAGGGTGCTGCGTTCCGCCTGCGGATTCGGTTCCCGGACCCTGAATTCCCGTCCGAACCTCCTGCGCGCCACGATCGTCGAATCGGAGGAAAACGAATCCGAACAGCTTGTGATTCTGGAAACCAATCTTGACGACTGCACCCCGGAAGTTCTCGCGTTTGCCTCGGCCCGCTGCATGGCCGCCGGCGCCAACGATTCCTGGCTCGCGCCGATCGTCATGAAGAAGGGCCGCCCCGGAACCATGTTCTGCGTGCTCTGCGCCGCCGCCGATTCCGCAAAATTCGCCGACATCATCTTCCGCGAGACCGGAACCTTCGGAATCCGGAAGCGTCCCGTTGAACGCGAAATCCTCCCGCGCGACGTCGTCGAGCGGGAAACCGTCTACGGCAAGGTCCGCGTCAAGCGCGGAATGCGGGACGGTGCGATCGTTGCCGAAAAACCGGAATTCGACGACTGCGCCCGGCTCGCCGCCGAAAAGGGCGTGCCCGTGAAAAAAATTCTCAATGCCGTCCGATAAGGAGTTTCCCCCCATCATGAATCTTGCAGAAGAAATCAGAAAGCTCAAGCGCGAACGCGGCGCCGTCATTCTGGCGCACAACTACGTCCGCCCCGAAATTCAGGACATCGCCGATTTCACAGGCGATTCCCTGGAACTCAGCATCAAGGCGCGCGATTCGAAGGCGAAGGTGATCCTGTTCTGCGGAGTCCGCTTCATGGCTGAAACGGGCAAGCTGCTTTCCCCGGAATCCACGGTGCTTCTTCCCGTCTCCGACGCCGGATGTCCCATGGCCGACCGGGCGAACGGACGCCAGCTCGCGGACTACCGGAAAGCCCATCCGGACGACGTGATCGCGGCCTATGTGAACACCACCGCGGACACCAAGGCGAACGTCGATGTCTGCTGCACCAGCGGCAACGTTGAAAAGATCATTTCCGCCATCCCGAAGGAGAAAAAAATTCTGTTCGTTCCGGATAAAAATCTCGGCGCAAATATGGTGAAAAAACTTTCGCGGCCGATGTCGCTCTGGAACGGGTGCTGTCCGGTTCATGACGCCGTCACGCCGGAAATGATCCGCGCCGCGCGGAAGAAACATCCGGGCGCGCCGGTGCTTGTGCACCCGGAGTGCCGTCCGGAAGTTGTCGCCGAGGCCGATTTTGCTCTCAGCACGGGCGGAATCCTCCGCAAGGTGCATGAATCTTCCGGAACCGAATTCATCATCGGAACGGAGTCCGGAATCATCCATCGGCTCATGAAGGAGAATCCGGGAAAGAAATTTTACATCCTCGAGCCCGAAATGATCTGCACCGACATGAAGAAGATCACGCTGCGGAGCGTTTACGAATCCCTGCGGGACATGCGCGAACAGATCGAACTCCCGGCGGACACCGCGGTCCGTGCGGTTGCGCCGATCGAGAAAATGCTCCGCTAGAACTTTTTGCTCCGAAGTCTGTCAAATATTGTTGTCCAATCAATGGAAGGAGAATGGAACATGTCCCAGAAAGTCCTGTTCGTCTGCGGTTCGCCGCGTTCCAAGGGGAACACCGGAACGCTCGCCAAAGTCATGGCCGGTACACTCGACAAGCTCGGCGCAAAGGTCGATGTTGTGAAGCTCGTCAAGCTCAAGGGATTCGGCAAGGGCTGTTCCGTCTGCAATCTCTGCCAGACGAAAAGAGATTTCCGCTGTCACCGCGAAGATGAGATCGCCCCCGTCCTGAATTCGCTCGACAAGTATGATCTCGTGGTGCTTTGCGGCCCCGTCTATTTCTTCGGGATCAGCGCCCAGATGAAGGCGTTCCTCGACCGGTTCTACGCATTCTGTCTCTACAAGGGAGAGAAGCTCCTTCCGCACTTTACGAATACGAAATTCGCCGTCGTCGCCACTGCCGGCGATACGCTCGAAACCTCCGGCGTGAAGAACCTCCTCAAAAACTATACCGATGCCATGAAATATCTCGGCGTTCCGGCCCCGCAGTTCTTCTTCGAGGGCGGATGCAATGACATCGACGCCGTAAAAGAGAATTCCGCCGTTCAGGCGAAAGCCGTCAAGTTCGCGGAAGGCCTCTTTGCGAAGCCGGAAAAGAAATCGAAGAAAGCTGTGAAAAAATGAACGTCCTGCTTGTCAACGGCAGCCCGCATAAGAACGGCTGCGTGTTCACGTCGCTTTCGGAAGTCGCCAAAGGCCTTTCCGAAGGCGGAGTCGATTCCGAAATCTTCCACATCGGGAACCGTCCTGTCCAGGGATGCATTGCCTGTTATTCCTGCGGAACGAAAGGCGAATGCGTGTTTCACGACCCCGTGTTCGATTCCCTCGTCGCGAAAGTGAAGGCCTGCGACGGAATCGTGATCGGTTCCCCGGTCTACTATGCGGCGCCTGCCGGAGCGCTCTGCGCGCTTCTGGACCGGCTGTTCTTTTCCTCTGGAAAATACCTGAAGGGAAAATGCGCGGCCGCCGTCGTGAACTGCCGCCGCGGCGGCGCCAGCGCAGCGTTCGACAGACTCAACAAATATTTCACGATCCTTGAGATGCCGGTTGTTTCCTCCCGGTACTGGAACTCCACCCACGGCACCACGCCGGACGAGGTGAGGCAGGATCTGGAGGGGATGCAGGTCATGCGCGTTCTCGGACGCAACATGGCGTTCATGCTGAAGAACCTTGAGGGGAAGCAGCGTCCCGCCCCGGAACAGCGGGTCGGAACGAATTTCATCCGCTGAACGGAATATCGTAACAGGAACGCCGCCCCAGAACTGGTTTCGGGACGGCGTTTTTATTCCCTCATGGGTTGATATTCTGCTGTTTTCCGGAAAATCGGCGAAAAACAGGCGCAAAAAATTGAATTTTCTGCGCGGGGTGCAGGGCTCTTTGAGTCCTGCCGAGGGGGAAGGGGCGAGCAGCCCCTTGGA
>CAZHPP010000471.1:0-3466 GCA_964534535.1 uncultured Victivallales bacterium
GAAAAGTTCCGCAAGGACTCGGCGGCGTCCCGTCTGCCTCGCCGCGCTGGAGGCGTACTTCGGAAACGTGTGGAGACGTCCGCCCGGAAACAGCTGACGCCAGATGACGTCGATTCCGGGGATGTCCATCGCGCGGAGCGAGCGCAGAAGGGAACCGTATCCGTTGAGACAGGACGTTCCCGGTTCGTCCTCGCGGTTGAAGTGGCCGCCGAAGACGAGTCCATGGGCGCGGCACCAGCCGCGCAGAGGATGAAGATAGCGTTCGACAAACAGGTCGGCGAGAACATCGTAATAGTCGATGCGTGCCGCAAGAACCTCCTTCGACTGTTCCTGGCGGCACATGGCGGGCAGAAGCGGACGGTAATCGTACCCCTTCCTCTTCCGGAATTCTTCGTCGAATCCATCCGTCCACGGCAGTGCATCGGCGGAGGACTGGGGAATGACGGGTTCATCGGTGAAGACGAACCGGACTGCCTTCCCGAAATGTTTTCCTGCGGCGCGCGCGTAGGATTCGTGCGTCAGTTCAATGAATTTGTCCGTGCACCCGTCCGCCAGAATATTCGGAACGGGGGCTCCCAATTCCGCGTTTACGGGAGGAGTCTTGATTTCAGCTTCTCCCTTTTCATTGACCGTGAGGTATTTTCTCCCGAATTTCACGGGATTCGAGGCATAGACCTTTCCGCAGGCTCCGCCGGACGGCCATCCGCCTTCATCGTAGAGCCAGCAGTTCATCCCGAGGCGTTCGCATTCGGAAGCGATGAATCCCCACATTTCCATGAAGGCCGGGGTAAGATAGTCAGGGGACATCGTTGAATGAAAATACTTTCTGAAGTCTTTCGGAATCGGATGCGGACAGACGGAACGGGCTCCGTGTGCCGCCATGTCTTCCAGCTGCCGGGTAATTTCGCTCCGTTCCAGGGGGGCGTTCAGAAACCAGAAGTAGCCGGGGGCATTCACTGCCGGGGGCTGTGTGAAGTTCCGCCATTCAAAAGTATTGTTTCCCATTTTCTTTCCCCATATTTTCCTGATGTTGAATTTGTGGTGATTCTTTCCTGAAAATCAGCATACGGAAGTCCTTGATTCCTGCACAGACACCGCATGCTTTTTTTACTATACATGCCATCGTTGGCAAATGCAAACTGGGATGTTTTCCCTCTGTCTGTAATTCATCGTTGATTTTACCATGCCGCATCTTCTTGAAAAAGTCAAGAGATCGGAAGCAGTTTTTAATTTTCCGGGGCAATACCTCGCCACCCTGGAGGGCAGGATAATTCATTCATAAATATCATAAGATATTAAACAGTGTTGTATGATATTTAATTCCAGCTCGTATTCTCTGATCTTGAAAATTCAATTTATCCGGGCAATACGCAGCCTTGACTGGGTATTTTATCTGAGTGAGAATGTTCTAAAAAATATTCATGAAAATGATGATGCCCTTGATAAATATTCTTTTATATAGTAATTTATTGGCTGTGTACTAAACGTTGACTGTTTTTCCAGGGATTCAGGGGGGCAGGGGGGAAAACGGAGTTTTGCCCCCTGGTCGACAGGTGTCGACAAAAGACGAGCGCAAAAAATGATTTTTTTGCGCAGGGTGCAGGGCTCTTTGAGTCCTGCCGAGGGTTCAAGGGGCGAGCGGCCCATTGGGAAATGCATTAAAATCAGTCATCATGCAGAACAGAGCCAATTTATTATATATGAAATAATCACATGAAATTTGAGCGGAAGGGGCAGGACGATGAACAGAGAGAACCGTACCTAATTGAGAGTACAGCTTCATTTTTTTGCATTTAGAACATCGAATCACTGAACTGCCGATTTTCGGACATGTTTGCGTTTGATCTCGGTAATCAGTCGGAATCAGATGTGCGCAAGATACCGAGTACTGCCGTTGGTCCCTCAATGAGCTTGCTGCTGTCATCTCATTTTTTGAACAACAGATTCCATCATCCGTTGGATTTTCTCGACGGAAATGGGTTTGCAGATGATTTCCGTAAACAAAGACGGATCAAAATTTTTACTGTTCTCAACATCCGCGGTGATTGCAACGATGGGCAGATCGGCGTTTCCCGGCATGCTTCTCAGCCGCTGCGCCAGTTCCGCTCCATTCATTTCCGGCATCCATAAGTCGGTCAAGACCAGATCAATGTTCTTTCCCTGCCGAATAACGACCGAAAGCGCATCCTTCGCGGAGGAGGTGGAAACAACTTCAATGCCGCATTTTTTCAGAATGACTTCAAGTACGCGCAGATTCATCGCAACATCATCGACGATCAGAACTTTTTTTAATGGATTCTCAAACAGCGCTTTTGCTCCTCCTTCCAGCGGAAGGGATCTCGCCATTGTGTGTCTCGCATAGGAGATTTCCGGGAATTCGACCGTGAACAGGGACCCTTCGCCCATTGTGCTTTTCAATGTGATCCTGCCGCCCATTTGTTCAATCAGACGCCGGCAAAGCATAAGCCCCAGGCCGGTTCCTTTTTGAGTAAGCGCCGCCATATGCATTGCGTTTGCCTGCACAAACGGATTGAACAGATTCTTCTGGTCTTCTTCTGAAATACCGATTCCGGTGTCCTCGACACGGAATGTCAATGTCCCAGCCATGGCATTCCGTGCTTCAAAAACGGCCGAAATAACAATGGAGCCCTCCGGAGTGAATTTCACCGCGTTTCCGATCAGATTGAACAATATCTGCCGGATACGCTGAAGATCCAGCGACACATTTGGGAAATCATCCGCAATGTCGATTCGCATTTTCAGCCCCTTGCTCTTGCAGCGCGGCGAAAAAATCAGCGCAACATCGGACAGCAGCTTGCGGAAATCAAAATTTTCCGCAGTGAAAATCATGCGTCCGGCATCAAGTTTTGAAAGGTCCAGAATATCGTTGATGAGATTCAGAAGCGAATTTCCTGCAATGGAGATTCCCTCCAGGTATTCCTTGCGTTCGGCTTCAGGAATGGATTCGCCGTCCCGAAGAATGTCGGCGAAGCCGATCACCGCGTTAAGCGGGGTCCTGATTTCGTGAGACATGGTCGCGAGAAACATGCTTTTTGCTTTGTCCGCTGCCAACGCCGCCTGCAATTTTTCTTCCCGGCGTACTTCATCGTCGACCTGGCGGAATGCGAGTACACAGATTTTTTCTCCTTCACCAATCCGGCTGACGGCAAATTTCGCCTCCAAAAAAATCACTTTCCCGGCAAGGGTGCGTTTGTACCGGACGGTGTAGGAATTCTTTTCGGCGAGTTCATGGCGAATCCTATCCCAGTTCAACTGCGATAAGGTTTTCCGGCGATCTTCGGCGGCGACCATGTTTTCAGTATAAAATGCAATGAAATCAGAATACAGGCGCGGTTTGGTGAAAAATTCCGCCAACTGCGTCAAATGTCCCTGCCGCGTTCGCATCAGGCTGGTTTCGCCGCTGTTCTGATTGACTTCCAGAACGGCGAAATAATCCTGACTTAAA
>CAZHPP010000472.1:0-3456 GCA_964534535.1 uncultured Victivallales bacterium
GGGGGACGGGATCCAGAAAGTTCACGGCGGGGTGGCCTTCAGCGGCGGCACCGCGAACCGTTCCGGACAGCATTATGCGAGTTCGCCGTTTCAGGACCGCATCCGCTGGAACAGTTCGGCGAAGCAGGCCATCGCCGAAAAGGCGTTCGCAAGCATCTGCGAGGGCGACATCCTGTTCCTTGATTCGTCCACGACGGTTTCGTATCTTGCGGACCTGCTGGCGCAGTCGAAGTTTTCAAACATGACGATCGTCACGAATTCCGTCACGGTCATCCAGAATTTCCATAAATTTCCGTCGCATTACGTGCTGATCTCGCTGGGCGGCAGCTACGATCTTCAGCTGAACGCGTTTCTCGGTCAGGCCACAGTCCGCGAGCTGGAACGACTTTCAATTTCCAAGGCGTTCATGTCTGCATTCGGGGTCTGCGACGACGATGTGACCACCAATCACGAGAATCATTCCGCCCTGCTGATGAAGGTGGTCGAAATGGCTTCGCAGAAGTATCTTCTTGCGGACAGGAGCAAGTTCAGCCGCAGCGGACTGTTCAAATTTGCGACAGTGAAGGCGTTCGACGGTATCTTCACGGAGCGCTGAAGCCGTCTGGAGTTCACCGCAGTTCCGATGGGCGCCCGCGGGCAGGGCGCTCACCTGAACTTCAGCAGAAAGACGGCGGACGTTCCCTGAAAGTCCAGTTCGATCCGCCGTCCGGAAGCGGGGACGGCTGCCGGCTCCAGCGAATGTCCGGAATCCAGCCGGAGCAGTTCGATTTCCGAGATATTTTCCGGAAAGATCACTTCCGCCTTTTTTTCAGCGGAACGGAAACAGGAAACAAGCAGGAATTTCCGTCCATCCGGCGCGGTTCCGCCCAAAGCATAAGCGGGAGCGTCCGCCCGGACGCGGAACCGTTCAACGCATTCGGAAACCGTGATTCCGAACGCCTTCATGCCGTAATAGCTTTTTGTGGGTTCCGAATACTGCGTGAACAGGCCGTAGGAACCACTTGTGACGGTGTAATAATTCCCCATGTCGAGGGGAGTGTCCTGCCACCCGGTCATGACGGCGCAGAGGAATGCGGCGGAATCCAGTCCCTTGATTCCGTCGGCGGAATAGAAGAATTTATGATATTCGAGATCGCCGGAGGTTTCCCGGTCCCAGTCCATGGGGAAATAATGCCATTCGTTCAGATGCAGTTCGGCATGGGGGAATCCGCATTCGTCGACTTTTTTCCGGATGGGTGCGACCTGGTTCACATAATGTTCCACGGAATCGCTGTAGCAGTGCCAGGAATAGAAGTCGACCGGCGCATGTTCGGCGGCGCATTTTTTCAGGAAGACTTCGGTCGGGCCGCCGGGTTCGCCGTTTCCGAGTCCGTGGGAGGGGCCGCCGATCATCAGATGGGGGAAGCGCGCCTTCAGAATTCTGGAAACCGTGCAGTAGAAGCAGTTGAATTCGTCTTCCGTTCCGCCCCACATGTGCGGAAGTCCGTCGGGATCGTTGTTGCCCGGCTCGTTCCAGATTTCCCAGTAGCGGATTTTCCAGTAATGGCCGTTCCACAGCCCTTCGTTGAAATGGCGGATGATCCGGATGCAGATTTCTGCCCATTTCTCGAAATTTTCCGGCGGCGCCGTGAAGTAGCGCTTTTTCCCGTGTTCGATGGAGATTCCCAGCCGATAGACGATCTGGGTCCCGCAGGCGAGAGCATTGGCGATGTAGTCGTCCGTCTGCTCGAAATAATAATTCCGCGGATCGTCCGGATCGGCATGAAAATTGGCAAAGATGTTGTTGACGTCGACCAGGCGCATATTGGGATTTTCCAGGGGTGCGTCGTGGAGCCTCGTGAACGGGAGCCGGAGCTCCCGGAACGGTTCCGTGATGTCGTGATACGGGAGTCTGTTCCCTGAAAGCCCCGGGGCGAGATTCCCGCCGCTGAGCCGTTTTTTCATGAGGCCTGCTTTTTCTTCCGGATGCGCTTCGATTCGAATCATTTCCGATTGTCCTTCCATGGCCAGTTGCAGCCGAAGCGCTCGCGCAGCGCGAATGCGCCGCAGTTCACGACCGCTTCGGATTCGCAGGCCGCCCGGAAACTCTTCAGCTCTCCGAACGCCCTGTTGAATTCATCCTTGTTTTTCTGCGAGGGTTCCTTCGCCGCGGCGATCTGCGCAAGGCGCGTCCGGACGGTCAGTTCGGAATCGCGCAGTCCCTTTCCCAGATATTCGATTCTGCGGAGAGTGCCGGGATCGCCGGCCGCGGCCGTCTCCGCCGCCTTCAGGAGATTCCGCGCCTCCGCGATCCTGGAAAGCGGCGCGATCTCGTGGGAGATCAGCGCATAATTCAGGAACATGCCGCCGGACCAGCCGTTCATGGCATTTTCATCCTGGAACTTCTTGTTCTGTTCCGCCGTGATGGAATTTCCAAGTTTTTCCCAGAAATCGACATAGCGCCGGATTGCTCCGGAAGCCTTCCCGAAACTGCCGCAGTATTCGTCGAGAATCTCGTCGCAGGTCAGGTCCGGGTCTTCGTGCATCCGGCAGATCACGTAAAGATTGGCGTTCTGTGCGCTCCATGCGCCGGTCAGGGAATCCAGAAAGGAACCGATCATGCCGTGACGGTACGCCCAGCGGAAGTCCTCCGCGAATCTCCGTCCGTAGAAGACCGGCAGGTTCCCGCCCGCGTGAAGCAGGTTCGGCCGATACATCTGGCGCACGCCGGAATCGTTCCATCCGGCCCAGTTTTTCCGGAAGGAGCGGCTCATCTCCTCCGTATACGGAAACCAGAGCCCGAACACGTTTTCGATGATGATCCCGCTGTTGAGTTTCGTCTGTCTCGGCGGCTGCGAATAGTTGGTGTAGGCATAACCGATCAGAGTGACGCCGGGATCGGCTTTGCGCGCCTCGGCCTGAACCGCGAGACAGAATTTCGCATAGCGGTCCGAAAGCGAAGGCTCCCCCGTGCCGTTCGCGTTCTTCTCGCCCCAGGCCGCCTTGGAAAGAGTCCAGCGGTCCCGGTAGGAAAGAACCCGTCCCTTGCCCCAGTATTCCGAGGTGCGGAATGCCGGATCGGGGAAATCCCATGCACGGCAGGCCGGACACGTGCACATTTCCGGCGTGTCGTTCAGCATCACGGAAAGGAACGGACGGACTTCGGTCTCGGCGGGGGACCGTGCCTGCCAGTCGTCCACGATCTGTGCATGGACCTTCGGATTCGAAATGCAGAGCGGAGTCTGCACGCCGCTGGTATCTCCCGCAAGAAGGTTCCTGTTTCCCGGATTCACCAGGGCAAAATAGTCCGGGTGCGTCTTGGAGAAACGCCTCCACCAGTTCCCGAAACTGTGGGAATAATTCAGGTTTTTGACCGAGCCGAAGCCGTGCCGGAGCAGAAATCGTGTTTCCACGCTGGAAAATGCCTCCGCCGACGCAGCGGAGTTCCATCCGATCCATGGAACCCTGCTCCGGCAG
>CAZHPP010000473.1:0-3446 GCA_964534535.1 uncultured Victivallales bacterium
ACTCGCGGCGGCCTTCGGCGCACCAGTGGGATCTGAGACGGTGCAGCGCATAGCATTCGGAACCGTCGTCCGGCTGGAAGAGCGAGATCATGCCGAGCGAAACGCTGGAAAGCATTTCCACGCGCACTGTCTTTGAAGATTTGTTGACGAGCTTCGTATTGACGGCGAGCGTGCGTCCGCCGGGATTCAGGGAAACCGTGTGGAACACGGCGAGTCCGGAATCCGCGGCGAAGAATTCCGTCGCGATGGTCTTCCCGTCGAAGGTCTGGGCGCGGAATTCGAGATTCTTCGCAACGGAGGAGGAATTGCGCATGGAGCTTCCGGAGGAGTGATGGCCGAACGAGTCATCGCCTGAAAGTTTGAACTGGATCATGCTCTCCGGGACGGAGGCGGGGAATCTTGTCTTGAATCCTTCGTAAAGTCCGTGCATGGCATAGGAATCCGTGGGCATGAATTCGCGGTGTTCCGGCAGTCTGTCCGCCAGCGATTCGGGCAGGACGGCCATGGAAATCACGGCTCCCGTGCGATAGAAGCGGACGCGCATGTCGCCAAGCGTATATTCTTTCTGAAGTTCGTACATGATTGAAATCCTTTTGTTGAATGGAATACAATACAGTTCCAACCGGGATTTTCAAGCGGGAAAGGGCTTTATTTCCCGGCATTTATCCGGGGCCGCCCGCCGCAATGCCCGCACGCCGGATTCAGCGTGCCTCGTCCCTGCGCAAAAAAAATCCCGGGGGAATGCGGTTCCTCCGGGATGATGGGAACAGATCAGCGGATTCAGCGGAAAATCATGGACATGATCGCCTTCTGGACATGGAGTCTGTTTTCCGCCTGATCGAAAACGATCGACTGCGGGCAGTCCATGACTTCATCGGTGATCTCGTCGCCGCGGTGGGCGGGCAGACAGTGCAGGACCTTCGCATCCGGCCTGGCCTGCCGGAGGCGCGCCATATTGAGCTGGTAGGGATGGAGGATTTCCATTCTGCGCTTGGCCTCTTCCTCGAAGCCCATGCTGACCCACACGTCGGTATAAATGAAATCCGCATCGGCAAGCGCTTCGGCGGGATCCTTGGTCCAGGAGCATTTTCCGGGGCCGAGATTCCTGTGCATGATCGTCTTGTCCGGAGCATATTCGGCCGGAGCGGCGATCTGCATGGTGATTCCGGCAAGCTGGCTCGCGAGCATCAGGGAGTTGCCCATGTTGCTGGCGCCGTCGCCGAGATACGCGAGCTTGATTCCATCGAATTTGCCCTTGTACTCGAGCATGGTGAACATGTCGGTGAGGGCCTGACAGGGATGGAAGTCGTCCGTCAGCGCGTTGATGACGGGATACTTCGAATTGACGGCGAGCCCTTCAACGTCGGACTGGGCATAGGTGCGGATCACGATTCCCTGGAGATAGCGTTCCAGGACCTTGGCGGTGTCATGGATCGTTTCGCCGCGGCCCATCTGCATGTGGCTGGATTCGAGATAGATGGGATATCCGCCGAGTTCGTGCACGCCGATTTCGAACGAGACGCGCGTGCGGGTGGAAGCCTTGGCGAAGATCAGGCCGATGTTTTTCCCGGTCAGCGGCTTCGGAGAATCCGCGGCGCCGCGGGAGCGCTTCATTTCCGCGGAAAGGGTCATGATCTTGAAGAAATCGTCTCTTGTGAGGTCGACGCAGGAAAGCAAATCCTTGTGCATGGAGTGGGCTCCTAAAAAAAGAATTGAACCAAATTGAAATCAGTTTGGCTGTTTGTTGTTGACTGTTCAGAAACAGGCGTCAGACGGATCAGGTCCGGCGCACCCGCTGCGGCTTTTTTAAGGCCGCTGGAAAAAGTATTTTCAGCATGTACCTCCGTATTCAGCCCCGTCATTTCGTGCATACGGCCACCAGATTCCATGCAAAACGCTTCATTCCGGGAATGCGTTTGATGAATCTGTCGATTTTCTCCAGCCGGAGAAACGATTTTCTGAGCCGCGCTTCCTCCGAGATGATCTTTTTCCAGTATCTTTCCTTGTTCGGATCGACATGCTCGATCAGGTAGAACCGGAGGAAAATCCAGAGTGTTGCCAGCCAGCAGACATCGTATTCGACCCGGCTGAAATATTTTCTGAAAACATTCACCGCATTGATATGGAGCGGTTTTTCGTCTTTTGTGCGCACCCGGTCGGCCATCCGGCGGTAAACGTTGATGATGGGGTTGTGCCGCAGAGGTTCCCAGACGCAGAAGCCCCCGCCCGGACGCAGGACGCGGCGGATTTCGGCCAGAGCGTTTTCCGGGTTCGGAAGATGATGCAGGACGTTCCCCACATAGACGATGTCGAAGCTTTCATCCGGCCAGGGAAGATGTTCCGCGTCAGCGACTGCGGTGCGGACGGAGACATGGTTGAATTCGGCAAGCTGATGGACAGTGGCAAGCATGCCCGTCGAACAGTCCGTGGCCAGACAATCGGCGCCCTGGGTTGCGAGATAGACGCTGGCCTCGCCCAGGCCGCACCCCAGTTCCAGCACTTTTTTCCCGTGGACATCCCCGAGATGCCCGGCAATGAAACGGTTTTCAGGCGACGTACTCCCGGTAAAAAAGGTTTTGACATCAATTGTCGATACATCAGTGGAAGCGGCCCATCTGTCATGGAATTCCGCTTCCCGCGTGAAAATTTCCTGATGCTCTTTCATGGTTTTCATCCCTTCATCCAGTCAGCGGCCGTCACACTCAAACCGCTTCCCTTATTTTCCTGATTCGTGTTCGGCGAGGGCGCTTTCAATGATCGAAACAGCCTCATCACAGTCTTTTTCCGTGATGACGAACGGCGGAAGAAGCCGCAGGACAGTCTCCCCTGCGGAAAGGGCGATCAGGCCTTTTTCGCGGAGAAGCGGCAGCAGTTCGCCCGCGGGGAACGAAAGCACAACGCCGATCATCAGGCCGCGTCCGCGCACTTCCTTCACGCAGGAGAATTTCTTCGCGGTTCCGTTCAGCGCGTTCATCAGATATTCGCCCTGCTTCCGGCAGTTTTCCAGGATTCCGCCTTCGCAGAGCTGGTCGACCACGGAACATGCCGCTGCGCAGGCGAGCGCCGTTCCGCCGAACGTGCTGGCGTGAGTTCCGGGCGTGAGTACGTTTTCGAGCTTGCGCTGACAGATCATCACACCCATCGGGAAGCCGTTGCCGATGGCCTTGGCCATGGAAAGGGCGTCCGGCTGGACGTTATAGCTCTGCCATGCAAAAAGATGTCCCGTCCGGCCCGTGCCGCACTGGACTTCGTCGAAGAGGAGCAGAATGCCCTTTTCGTCGCAGAGCCGGCGCATTCCCTCGAGATATTCCTGCTTTGCGGGGATGATTCCGCCCTCGCCCTGGATGGGCTCGAGGAGAATCGCGGCGGTCTTGTCGTCGATGGCGTCCGCTGCGGCCTTGAGGTCGTTGAACGGAACATGCTTGAAGCCCTGGACGTCAGGGCCG
>CAZHPP010000474.1:0-3432 GCA_964534535.1 uncultured Victivallales bacterium
GGGCTGCTCGCCCCTTGAACCCTCGGCAGGACTCAAAGAGCCCTGCACCCTGCGAAAAAAATCAATTTTTTGCGCCCGTTTTCCTGTCGACCCCTGCCGACCAGGGGGAAGACTCATTTTTAGTGTTGTCCGGAGTGTCGGCCGGGATTCCGGTCAGAACTGGTCAGAGATCATTCCCCGCGTTGTTCAGATCGCGGGCGGCGTTGTCCAGGTCATTTGCGGCCTTGTTCGCGTCATCGTTCACGGAATTGACAAGATGGTTTGCCGCATGGTCAATTTCTTTTGTGGTCTTGTCAAGAGACTTTGTTATGCTGTCAAAGAAGCCCTGATTGCTGTCGGGGCACATGTTGCATACCAGAATGAACGTCGCCAGGAAGATTCCCAGTACGATGAATACCGCAAGGGCGATTCCGTTCTGCTTTTTTTCCTGCTTTGCTGCATCCGCTCTGCTGTTCTGTTTCATGAATGAACCTCCTCACAATGGCTCGTCTTTCAGGACGTTACAACTGTTTTGACGCATGCCGCGTTTCCCGTCCCGTTCAACCCGTTCCTGATAGTTCCTGAGAGCTTCCTTCGTTTCAGGCGGAGCGTTTCAGGCCTTCTGTGCGGATCCTGATCCAGACATGATCTGCCCGGATCAGAATCCTGTTCGTGACAATAGTCTGTTCTTCAGATTTTCCGATCTTTCCGGATCGTCTTTTTCACTGCCCTTTTGTTTCGTCCGCTGCAGCGGCGTCACCATGATCTTTCGCCGGGCGGGACATGATAATTCCTACAACCAATAATATCAGTAGTATAGCAGAAGTACAGTACATGATGCTAATGGTAATTTCCTTAATAATGTCACCGTTAATTAAAATAAAAATGAAACGCTGAAGGGGTCTTGCAACCATCCAACCGGGAAACAGGCAGCAAGCAAGCGAAACCCAAAAGTTTGCCTCTTTCTTTTTAGCAATCATGGTCACAGGATAGACCCAGCCCAGCAGTGGCATCACCAGCATCACCATCGATCCGAAAGAAGGCAATGCTAATCCTCTCAATATTACTCTGCTAACCACTAAAAGTACAGCAAGAATAGCTGATACAATAATGATTTTTTTACCAAGCTTTTCCGTCTGTTCCGGAGTCCTTTTCTTAACAGCTGGTTTCTTAACAACCAGTTTCTTGAAATTGATATTCATGATCGCGCCGACGAGCAGCACTGCTGTCGCACCGAGGAACATCCAGAAGCCGGCGCCCAAGATATCTGTTGCAGAAGCCATCTTCTCTTTGACAATCGGCAGATTTGGGACACGAAATTTTAAGAAGTAGATGCAGCAGCCGGCGGGGATCAGTCCGCATATAAAAGTCACCAGGAATTTTGCTCTTTTCCCTATGAAAATTGCATACGCAGGATAAATCCAGCACAGCAGCGGTATGAATGCCATCTCAGCCAGTCCATTCCGCTGGATGACTCCTGCATCCAGGAACGGACAGAACATTGAAACGACTGCAACGAGAACTGAGATGAGCATGAGTTTCTCTCCCAGCGATGTTTTCTTAATGTCGAATGCCATAGATTCCTCTCCTGACTTCCATTTCAATAAAGAAATGTTTTTGTTGACTGTCTGTTTTCAAAAGAGTGAAAACGTTTTTTTGCGAACTGCATGCGGCTTTTCATGGAAAGCCGTGAAAATCTCAGACTTTGTCCGGCACTCTCCTTTCCCGTTCCTGCAATTTAAAAATATTTTCCAAGTTTGGGACGTTCGATTCTGCATGACGTCCGGCTGATTTCGTTCCCGGACATCAGGATTCCAGTCTTTTGGAATTGAATCGCAGATTGAACGGAAAATAATAAGAAATCTTTCATCGGGAAAATGATTTTCCCCCCGTCTTTGCGGGCAAACTGTTTCTTTTCATCTTCCGGCCATAAAATCTCCAAAATTCCGGAGCGGCCGCATTATTCTGATTCAGATTCCAATGAAAACCGGAGCCGGTTCCCCAGGCAGGAACGCAGAAAACAAATCTTTTTCAACACACAAAAAAAGACGTACCCCGTTCTGCGTTACATAAGAGGCACGCCAATGCCCGAATTCCACGCAAGACAGAGTACGTCTATCCTATCAAGACGTACCTATGCAAGCGGACGGAATTCCATTGAATTTGGCGTTTTCTTATGTATCCATCGCTTGAAGATACCGATGCTCTTCAAAAATATTTCAGTTTAAGCTGTTTTTGTCTGTTCACCTCAACGTTGTTGTCGTGAAAGCAATATAGCACGATGAAACATTTTTGTCAAGCCCGTGATCCTGTCATCCGCAGAAAGCGGACATCGGCGTGTCAATCAGCTCCGGTTCTCATCTTTGGAATCGAACCGCATGATTGAACGGAAGTGTACAATGAAATCTTGCATCTGCTCTGAAAATTATTCAGAGCCGCCCCAGAGAAAACAATAATTTCCGGGGAAAGAATGTTCCATGATGCAATTCTTTTCAAAAAACGCGGTATGGAGCGCGTCACGGAAGGGTGCCGGCGTACTACAGCCGGAGGTGAGCGAAGCGCACCCTCGGAACCGGGCATGTGTCATCCGAACCTTGAAGGGGTTCCGGAAAACCATGATTTACACGGCTGCTGCAGATTCGGAACGGCTTCATTCCCTTCTGGACGCCTTTTCGCCCTTCGAGCTCCGTGGATGAACTTCATTCATGCCGGAACCGGGGCTTTGAAAAGTCCCCGGCTGCATTGAGACTGTCATGTTCTTCGTTCCTTCACGCACAGGTGCTTGGACGGCGGAATGTCTTGCGGATACCTCGCCACTTTGGGCGGGGTAATTTATTTGGACAGAAGTTCCAACTGTTCTCTGCTCCACTTGTCCAGCTTGTACGTTTTGATTTTTGCAATGCAAAAATCAAACTGCACTTTCTGTGCGAGCTTTTTATAAATCCAAGCCAGATGCACCCATGGGTATACGGCAGAGGGATCTGCGGAGACTGCCTGAAGAAGCATTGCAGCTGCCTCATTGTCAAGACCGATTCTCCGTCCTGTATTCCCGGCCATATTGCAGCCAGCGAACGTTACTTTTTCAGAGACGGAATCACAGAAAGCGGCATAGGCATCCGCAAGCCTGCCGCCTGAAAAAGCATCTTCTCCTGTTTTGAAATTTTTATCTGCGGGCAGATCCGGGACACCGACCGGAAGCATTCCTGCGTAATGATTCAGAAACTCCAGAGCCGGTGCGCTGAAATTCGCATTTCCGTTTTTGGCAAAGAATATTTCCGGCAGATCCGGCAGCCTTTTTGCTGCTGATTTCCGTACACAGGGTTCCTGCAAACATTTTTGTGAGAAATCAGGATCATACCTGCGGGCGATACATCCGTTCTCAAAGAACAGCAGCGCTGTTTTCGGGAATCCAGCAGCCTGGAATTTTTTTCCAAGGAAGAAACAAAGTTCCGG
>CAZHPP010000475.1:0-3425 GCA_964534535.1 uncultured Victivallales bacterium
TCGCCGTTCTGGACCTGGGCATAGGCTTCGCCGAGCTGGACGGAGCGTTCGCGGCAGCTTTTGACTTCGGTGCCGGCCAGGGCGATTCCGCACTCGTATTTTTCGAGGATCTGGAAATTGTGCCAGGCCTTCTTGTTGCGGACGATCGTCGCCGCGTCGTTTTTTTCTTTTTCTCCCGTGTCCTGTGCTGCTGCCATGATAAACCGTCAATTCATGTAATAACGCGCCTTGTCCTCGAACGCCCGTCTGAGCGGGAAGTTCTCCGGCTTGAGCGAGTCGGTGAAATATTTCAGCAGATCGCTCTGCTGCTTGGTGAGATTCGAAGGAATTTCGACCTGGAGCGTCACGAGCTGGTCGCCGGGCTCGCCGCCGCGGGGCGACGGGAAGCCGCGGCCCTTGAGCCGCAGGACCGTGCCGTTTCTTGCGCCTGCCGGAATCCGCATCTTGACCTTTCCGGTCATGGTGGGGACTTCGGCGATGCCGCCGGAGACCGCATCCGGGAACGGGACGGGAAGCGTGCACAGGATGTCCTGGCCGTCCCGCCGGAACACGTTGTCCGGAAGCAGCTGGACGATCACATAAAGGTCGCCGGGCTCTCCGTTCGCGGAAGGCGCCGGCTCGCCGGCTCCCGCCACGCGGAGCTTGGTGCCGTCGGCGACGCCCGCCGGAATATGCATCTTGATCTCGCGTCCGGCGCGGATGGTCTTGGTGGTTCCCGCGAACGCCTCCGCAAAGGAGACGGGCAGTTCGGCCTGGAGGTCGTTTCCGCGTCGGGCGCGGCGGCGGGAGCGGGGGCGTCCGGTGAGGATGTCCTCGAGATTGATTCCTTCGCCGTCGTCTCCGCCGAAGCTGAAGCTGTTTCCGCCTCCACCGCCGCCGAAGTTGAAGCTTCCGCCGCGGAACCCTCCGCCGCCTCCGCCGAAGAACTGGGCGAAGATGTCGCGCGGGTCGCGGAACTGCTGTCCGCCCGGATTTCCGCCGGCGTAGGGATTTCCCTGCGCTCCGCCGGCGGCTCCGCTGAAGTAGTCGGAGCCGAACTGGTCGTACTGGGCCTTCTTCTTGGGGTCGCTCAGGACTTCGTAGGCGGCGGAGACCTGTTTGAACTTCTCCTCCGCCTCCTTGTTCCCGGGGTTGCGGTCCGGGTGATATTTGATGGCGAGCTTGCGGTAGGCCTTCTTGATGTCTTCTTCGCTTGCGCCTTTGGTTATGCCAAGAGTTTCATAATAATCTTCGGCCATAGGCTGAACTCCTTACTTCTTCTTTTCTTCCTGCGGCTTTCCGGAGCTGACGACGACCATGGCGGCCTTGAGCACGCGTCCGCCGGATTTGTAGCACGGGCTCCACTGGCTGATGACCTTGCCGGCGGGGACCGTTTCCGAGGGCTGCTGCGCGATCGCTTCGTGGAATGCCGGATTGAACTCTTTTCCCACGGCGTCCTCGCATTCGACCCCGAGCTCCTGGAATGCCTTCCCGAATTCGTTCTCGATCATCTTCATGCCCTGGATGAGGCTCTTGAAGTTGTCCGTCTTTTCCGAGGCCGAAACGGCCATGCGGAAATGTTCGTAGACCTTCAAAAACGGCATCAGGGTGTCCGTCATCACGCTGGAGCGGGTGAACTCCATGTCCTTGATGCCGCGCTTGCGCTGGTTGTCCAGCTCGGCGAGAAGCCGGAGCCGCTCGTTCGCGGCCTCGGCGATTTTCAGTTCGGACTCGGCGAGCTTCTTTTCGAGGACGTCCTTCGGGTCGGGCGGGAAGTTATCCTTTACGGCCTTTGCGGCCTCCTCGGTCCTGGCCCCCTGCGCGGGCTTTTCCGGAGCTGCGGCCTTTTCCTCCGCGGGCTTCTGCGCAGCGGCGGCGGGTTCCGGTTTTCCGGCGGACGGAGCCTTCTGGATTTCGGGCTCCTGGGTCTTTTTGTCTTTTTCGTTCTTCTTGAACATTTCGCTTTTGTCCTTCCTCTAGTCATTCTCTCGCAAATGGTTAATGTACACCGGATCCGGGCAATTTCAATGCGTGAATTTCAAAACGCCCTTTGCCGCGTCGATCCGGAGCGTGTCCCCTTCCTTGAGTTCGCCGGAAACGATCAGCCGGGAGACGGGGTTCTCGATGTCCTTCACGATCACGCGCTTGAGCGGTCTTGCGCCGAACAGCGGGTCGAACCCGTTCTTCGCGACCAGAGTCCGCGCGGCCTTCGTCATCACGGTCCTGATCCCGAGCCCCTCCAGCCGTTTCGAGAGATTGCCCATCTGGATTTCCAGAATCCTTTCGATGTCCTCGAGCGTCAGCGCGTGGAACATCAGGGTCTCGTCGATCCGGTTCAGGAACTCCGGACGGAATTTCGACCGCAGAAGTTCGGTGATCTGCGCGCGGACCTTTTCCATGTCGCCGTGATGTTCGGCGGCTTCCAGAAGCAGGTCGCTGCCCAGGTTCGACGTCATGATGATGATTGTGTTCTTGAAGCTCACGTGGCGTCCGCGGGAATCGGTGAGCTCGCCGTCGTCGAGAATCTGCAGGAAGATGTTGAACACGTCCGGATGCGCCTTCTCGATTTCGTCGAAGAGGAGCACCGCGTACGGTCTCCTGCGGACCGCCTCGGTGAGCTGGCCGCCCTCGTCGTAGCCGACGTATCCCGGAGGCGCGCCCACAAGCCGCGACACGCTGTACTTTTCCATGTATTCGCTCATGTCGATGCGGATCATGGCACGTTCGTCGTCGAAGAGGTCTTCGGCGAGCGCCTTGGCGAGTTCGGTCTTGCCGACTCCGGTGGGTCCCATGAAGATGAAGGAGGCAATCGGGCGGCGCGGATCCTTGAGCCCGGCACGGGCGCGCATCACGGCGTCGGAGACGGCGTCGACCGCCTCGTCCTGCCCGACCACGCGCATGTGGAGCTTCTGCGGAAGCGCGAGAAGCTTTTCGCGTTCGCCCTGGACCAGTTTGCTGACCGGAATGTGAGTCCAGCGGGAGACGATCTCCGCGATGTCCTCCTCGTCGACCTCCTCCTTGAGGAGACGGCGGCCGGGGCTGTTCCTGATTTTCTCCTCCATGTCCGAGATCTGCTTCTTGATGGAAGGGATCGTGCCGTGCTTGAGTTCGGCGGCGCGGTTCAGGTCGTATTCGCGCTCGGCCTTGTCGAGGTTGGCCTTGGCGAGTTCGAGACTTTCGCGGAGGGCGCGCATGTCGGCGATCGCCTTCTTTTCCGATTCCCAGTCGGCTTTCATCTTCGCGGACTGTTCCTTGACGTCGGCGAGCTCCTTTTCGATCCCTTCGCGTCGCTGGACGGAAGCGGGGTCCGTCTCCTTCTTCAGGGAGGCGAGCTCGATTTCCAGACGCAGGCGCTTGCGCTCGACCTCGTCGATCTCGACGGGGCAGGAGTCGATTTCGGTGCGGAGCTTCGCGGCCGATTCGTCGACGAGGTCGATGGCCTTGTC
>CAZHPP010000476.1:0-3394 GCA_964534535.1 uncultured Victivallales bacterium
TCGTCGGGAAGGGATGTTGAAACGATGTAAGGATAAATCCTGGCGATGTAGTTGTTTCCCATGACATTTTTCGGATAATAGTCATCGTAATCCATCGTGTACTGCGTCAGACCTTTCCCGATCTGGTTCAGGTTGCCTTTGCAGTTGACGGAGCGCGCTTTTTCCCTGGCGGCGTTGAGAGCGGGAAGCAGCATTCCGGCAAGGATCGCGATGATCGCAATCACGACCAGAAGCTCGATCAGTGTGAAAAAACTCTTCATGACGGCATTCATTTTTCTTTTCCTTTTCCTTATATATTTGGGACGCATGAGGAACGCACAATAAAATCGGGACGGAGTATGAATTTCTGAAGGGGTGCCTCCGGATGTTCAATTCGGTTCATCAGAAAACGGACAAGGGTTTCGGCAAGTTTGTCCACGTGCTGGTCAAATGTGGTGAGAGCCGGATTGTACCATGCTCCTTCCTGCTGGTTGTTATAGCCGATGACGGAGATATCCTCCGGAATCCGGTATCCGAGCTGCCGTGCGGCGGACATGGCGCACATGGCGGAGGAATCGGAAAGTGCAAAAATGGCATTGAATCGGCCGGATTTCAGGATTTCTTTCAGGGGAGGGGTTCCTTGGACAGATTCGAACTCGTAGAGAATGCAGTTCTGCAGTTCATACGGTTTCCCGCATTTTTCCATTTCAGTATGGAAATTGAGAACCCGGGGATCATGCGGGTTGCCGATCAGCAGGATGCGGGTCCGGCCAAGCCCGATCAGATATTCCGCGGCCTTCTTTGCTACCCAGTTGCAGTCCTCGATGACATTGTCAAAGGGACAGGCCCCGTTCCCGAAATACATGACGGTTGGAACGCTGCGATATTTCTCCGCGGAGGGATTGTCCCACGCAATGATGCCGTCCACATTGAACCGGAGCGCCTGCGCATAGGCATCATCCAGATTGGAAAAATCCGTTTTCCAGAAGGAGAACTGCGGCGCATAGCCGCGGTTGTACATCAATTCTGCAATGCTTCGGATCATGCGGAAATAAAAGGAATTGAGCGGGACCGGCATCAGGACTCCAACGGTATAGCGCTTGTTTTCCCGAAGACTTTTTGCGGAAATGTTCGGGGAATAGTGGCAGCGTTTTGCAATTTCCAGAATCTTCCGGCGGTTGGATTCGGAGATATGAGCGTTGCGCTTCCCGTTCAGAACGAACGAAACGCTCGTCTGGGAGATGTTGGCAAGTTTTGCAATTTCACGCATTGTGACGGACATTCCGGATTGCCCCGTTCGTTATACCTTGATCCTGATGTAATACGTTTTACATAATATTATACCACATAAATTCATCTTTGTCAAGAGGGAAAAGTCAAAAAAAACGCACGGAGGCCGAAAAGCCTTCGTGCGTTCTGAATGAACCGGTAGAAATTACCAGCGGTTTCCGCCGCGGTTTCCGCCGCGATTGCCGCCGCCGAATCCGCCGCGGGGACGATCCTCTTTCGGACGGGCTTCGTTGACGCGGAGATTGCGTCCGCCGAGTTCCTTGCCGTCGAGTCCGGCGATGGCGGCCTTGGCTTCTTCGTCATTCTTCATTTCGACGAAGCCGAAGCCTTTGGAACGGCCGGTGTCGCGGTCGCTGATGACGCTGGCGGAGTCAACGTTTCCGAATGCCGCAAAGGCATCCTTGAGTTCGGTTTCGGTGGTCTGGAACGAGAGATTTCCCACATAAAGCTTCATTGTGGAGTTTCCTTTCGCGGCTGTGCCGCAAATAATTCAGCAGGACAAACGGATCGGAATTGCGGTCTGATATTTACCGGAAAGGAAGAGGGAGCTTTTCTGCTCCATCAAGGCAATCAAGAAAAATATTTCAACTGTATTGCTTGCGCAACTTCAACCGAGCGATATATCCTATTTGTAAAACGTGCGGTTGATCCGAATCGATCCCATGACCGGCCCGGTTGCACGTTTTCGCCTTTGCCGATTACTATACACGCCGAATTTGAAAATGCAAATGCGGAAAACAAAAATATTTCAGAGCGCTGAATTTTTCAGGACGGTTCCCGCCCGCGCAATGACC
This sequence comes from uncultured Victivallales bacterium, assembly GCA_964534535.1. Lineage (GTDB taxonomy): Bacteria > Verrucomicrobiota > Lentisphaeria > Victivallales > UBA1829 > CAZHPP01. Next base: position 2,064 of record CAZHPP010000476.1, read on the forward strand.
TTCCCGCCGGAAAACGAAAGGACCCCGTTCACCCAGACGGCCTCCACCCCGGAAGCGGGCGCGTGCGGATTCCGGAAATCGGCCCGGTCCCGGAACGTTTCCGGATTGAAAAGCACCAGGTCGGCGGCATATCCGGGAACAAGGCGGCCGCGTCCGGCCAGATGGAAAATCGAGGCCGGGAGCGAAGTCATCTTCGCAACCGCGTGCTCCAGGGACGAATGTTCCCGGACCATCCGGAAAAAGCGGGGAAACGCTCCGAATCCGCGCGGATGGGAGCGTCCCAGAGAATAATCCGCGGGCCGGGACGTTTCATCGGAGCCGCAGCAGACCCAGTCGAGGTTTACGATCTGCTCCGTCTGTTCTTCGGAGAGCCCGGAAAATGCGACCATGGCGCCCGTCGCGTCGGCGGCCATGAGCCGGGCGCAGAGATGCTCCGGGGATTCTCCCAGCCGGACGGCAATCTCGTCGAAGGGAAGTCCGGCGGATGCGGCGGCGCGCGGCTCCCGTGTGGAACAGAGCAGAATCCCGTGCCAGTCCGGAGCTTTTTCCTTCAGAAGCCGTTCCAGCAGCGGGAGCTTTTCCGGAGATCCGCCGAGGTCGGACTGAATGGCGGAGTCGGTCATGGCGTCCCACGGCGGCGGCAGGATCACGCTGAGGCTGGTCTGGCTGCGGGAATAGGGATAGCGGTCGGCATGGATCGCGAGTCCGGACTTTCTGCGGCGTTCGATCTCTTCGAGCAGGAGCGGAAGTTTGGGCCAGTTGCGGCGGTTTGCGGCCTTCAGGTGGCTGATCTGCAGGATGCTGCCGCCTGCGGCGGCGCAGTCGGCGGCTTCGGCGAAGGCTTCGAGCAGGGAATCGCCTTCGCTCCGCATGTGGGTGGCGAGCGGCTTCCCGGTCCCGCGCAGGGCGGAGGCGACGGTGCGGAGTTCCTCTTCCGAGGCGAAACAGCCGGGGATGTAAAGAAGTCCGGTGGAAAATCCGGCCGCCCCGGAATCCAGTTCGCGCTTCAGCAGGGCGCGCATCGCGGTGAAATCCTTCTGCGAGCCGGTCGTGTTCCCGTAGCCGAGAATGCAGGCGCGCAGCGTGTTGTGTCCGCAGAGATACGCCTGGTTGACGGCGGGGATCCGGGAATTCACGGCTGCGGAATATTCTTCGAACGAATTCCATGTGACGGGAGTTCCATAGATTCTGTAAAGTTCGTTCAGGTGTCCGCGGACGGTTTCCGTGAGGACGGGAAAGGCGGAAAGTCCGCAGTTGCCGGAAATTTCGGTTGTGACGCCCTGGGAGAGTTTGCCGAAGCATTCGGGGGCGGCGAGGGCGGAAAGATCGGA
>CAZHPP010000477.1:0-3388 GCA_964534535.1 uncultured Victivallales bacterium
GAATATCTGGACTTCCTCGATTCCTTCATCGCGGATGAGACTTTCCGGTATTCCGTCAAAAAATAAACTCCCTGAAAGAAAACAAACTCCATCATGACCTCCTCCAGGCTGGTTTTCGGGCGCTACGACTACGCCGCCTTCACCTCGTTCGCATGTTATGCCGTCTGCTCCATCATCGTTCCCGTCGTGCTGGTCGCGCTGGCGCAGGACCTCGGGTTCCCCCTCGACAAAGGAGGCATGGGCGCGGGCGGAGTGCTCCATTTCGGACGCTCCGCGGCCATCGTGGTCTCGATGCTTTTCTGCGGCTTCGTCGCGGGACGCATCGGACTCCGGAAAAGTATGGGTATCGGTGTTCTGCTGATGGGGAGCGGCCTGTTCCTGTGCGCTTTCTCCCAGTGGTACTGGGCGCTCCTCGTGTTGCTGATGATCGCGGGTCTCGGGGAAGGCGTGATCGAGGGGCTCGCCACGCCGTTCGTTCAGGAACTCCATGAGAAGGAACCCGGCCGCTACATCAATTTCGCCCACAGTTTCTGGTCTGTCGGGGTGACTTTCACCACGCTGACCGCGGGCGCACTCCTCAGCGCGGGCGTCTCCTGGCGCGTCCTCCTCGGAGTCGGCGGCGCACTCGTGACCGTCCCGCTCCTGATCCTCTTCTGGAAGGAAAATCCGGCCGCTCCCTACCCCGAATCCCCGGTGAAACTTTCGATCCGCGAGGTTGCCAAACAGTCTTACGACATTCTGCGGAGACGTCATTTCTGGCTCTTTTTCGCGGCGATGTTCCTGGCGGGCGGCGGAGAATTCTGTCTCACGTTCTGGTGTCCGGCCTACATCCAGCTCTGCTTCCACGGAAGCGCCTGGGCGGGCGGTCTCGGAACGGCTGTTTTCGGAGTCGGCATGTTCACCGGACGCGCCGGAAGCGGGGTTCTGGTCCGCCAGCATCATCTCTGCAATCTGATCGTCTTCATGGCTGTCGCGGGAACGGTCTTCACGTCCATTCTGCCGCTGCTGAATCCGGAAAGTTTCGGAAGTCCGGCGCTCTTCATCACGGCTCTTTACATTCTGCTCTTCCTTTGCGGAATCGCGACGGGTCCGTTCTGGCCCAGCGTCCAGAGTTATGCCGCCGACCGTATGCCGGGAATCGACACCACCATGCTTTTCGTGCTGCTTTCCTGCGCGGGAATCCCCGGATGCGGCTTCTTCACATGGTTCATGGGAATCTGCGGCGACCGCTTCGGTCTCCAGTATTCCTTCTACCTGATTCCCGCCTGTTTCGCAGGACTCGCCCTCCTGATCGGCGCGGACCGTCTCTATGCGAAAAAACAGGAGAGAGCTTCCGCCGGAAAACCGTGACGGATCACTTCCCTTTGCCGGCCTCTCCCACCAGAAGACGGAAAACTTTCGGGGCCAGTTCCGGCATGCGTTCCGGGTGGAACTGAATTCCGAGCGCAAGGAAGCCGTCCGTTCCCTCGATCGCCTCGATGCTGCCGTCGAATGCGCGGGCGGTAATCCTCAGACACGAAGGCAGTCCGTCCTCCTTCACCGCCTGATGATGGTAGGAATACGTCTGAAAAGAGTCGTTTTTCCGCAGTCCGAGCGTCCGGGAAAACACGCCGTCCTCCACAATTTCCGCGGAATGGAACACGCCGTCGACATGCTTTTCCGGGTTCGGAAGATGCTGAATCAGTTTCCCGCCCGCGGCGATGGCCAGCAGCTGACATCCTCCGCAGATTCCAACCAGGGGAATACGCCGCTCCAGCGTCCGTTTCATCAGCAGGGGATCGCTCATGGGACGTACGCGGGTGAGGTCGGTTTCAGGAACGGGCTTTTCCCCATACAGTTCCGGAAGATAATCTTTCCCGCCGATGAACAGCATGCCGTCGACCCGTTCAAGATAGCGGTCCAGAATCGCGGACTCTTCGACAGGCGGAATCAGCAGGGGAAGTCCGCCCGCCGCCAGAATCGGGTCCACATACAGGTTCTGCACTTCATACCACATTCTGCCGGGACGTTCGGGATTGTCGCGGCAGACCATATTCACTCCGATGACCGGATTTTTCAACATCATTTCCGCTCCGTTGGGGTTCTTTCCTGATTGAATCCGGATAAGATACCGCGGAGGCCGGAAAAATCAAGGGGAGGTTCGGCGGTTCCAAAGACGGCAAACTCGTTTGCCGGGGTGCAGGCGACTCTCGCCTGCCGGGGAGTTGGAGGGCGCGGAGCCCTCCTGTTCTTTGCCTTTGCGGCGGCGGTTCCACCGCTCCGGGCGGGATCGTGCTTTGCACGACCAGCCTTCGCGGCTGGACCGCGGCAATACTGGAAGTATTGCATGATTCTCATCACGCCACGCCGGAAAAAGAGTTACATCTTGCGGCTGTCATACGCCCACTGGAGGAGCGCCTGACGCTGTTTGGTGTGACAAGTCGCATCCCCGAAACGGCAATGGTAATGAATCTGGGCAATATGCCGAATCATGGCGCGGTGACGCTTGATCTGCCGTTCGTCGTCCGGACAGCGCCGTCCGAGGTAATAGCGGCAATACCACTGAAACCAGCCGCGCGGGTCCTCTGCATAGATCCAGCCTTTGCGTATCCATTCCTGAAGGGTTTGCGATGCCAGCACTTTGAAGCAGTTCAGTTCGGGATCGTGCCGTTCATGACAAAGTTTCGCATTCTCGAACCAGTCGTCGGGAAATTCCGCCCGGCAGTCGGTCATATATTTCCCGCCGAACACGCCGAGCGAAAGCATCTGTTTCGGGGTCAGTTCCGGACAGAATCCCACATGGAAATTCTTCCCCGGTTTTTCCGTCAGCAAATAATGATAATCCTGCTGCATCAGGTCATTGACAATGATTTCACGGCGCATTTTTCCATCCCCCCTTCCGTCGGGTTCACGCATACAGTAACGCGGAGGATGGAAAAAATCAAACTTATGACGAAAAATGCTCGCACATTTTCCGTCTATAAAAAGAGTGTCATGCAATACTCTCAGTATTGCCGCAGTCCAGCCGCGAAGGCTGGTCGTGCAGCGCACGAAATCCCCGCCCGGAGCGGTTCCACCCGGTCATGGACGAGAATTTGCCGGAACGGCAAGTTCGAGAGCTCCGGGCGGTCCCGAACACACACCACATGGGAACGGCGGCTCTCGCTCCCTTCGTCGCTCGTCCGTCAGCGGGGGACCCGCCGTCGCAAAGATAAAGTGCATGAGGGCTCCTCGCCCTCAAACTCCCCGGCAGGGAAAAAAATTCCCTGCACCCCGGCAAACAGGTTTGCCGTCTTTGAAAATCTCGACGGCCGCAACACCGGAGACGCGGGGAACTCTCCCACTTGTTTTACTTCAGTTCGTCCATCGCCCAGAGAAGGCCGCGCACGGTGATTTCCAGAATCTCCGG
>CAZHPP010000478.1:0-3373 GCA_964534535.1 uncultured Victivallales bacterium
GAATTTTACCGGACATGAACGGTCCGTAATAGATTCTGACGCCCTTGGCGCTGAGGTAGACGAGATCAATCTCTCCGTCATTGTTCATATCGCACGGAATGACTCTGCTGTTGGACGGCTCCTTTGCGGGGGGATAGACGTATGCGTGAGCCCATCCGGACTGCCCTCTCCAGCAGTAAATCGTCGCCCCCGTGATGAAACAGTATTTGCCTCCGGCGCTGGTCCAGAAATTCTTGACGGGGAACACTTCGCGTGAGGACACGTTCGGATCATCTGCGCCAACGGGTTTCATGAAGTTGTCCGCGCCGAAGAACAGGGAAATGTGTCTGTAATCATTGACGGCGATGTCGTTCTTGCCATCGCCGTCGAAATCTCCGACCGCAATGCATGAGAGCCCTTTCGACGCATCCTTGAGGACCAGCGAAGGCGCGGAGTCGAATTTTCCGTCCTTGTTGTAGAATACCGCCACGCTGCAGGCATCGCTTTTATCCTTGTAAAAGGTCGCGATGATATCGTTCTTCCCGTCATTGTTGACATCTCCGAACCCAACATCGAACACATTGCCCTCGGTCTGGAGTCTGAAATCGGGTTTTTCCTCGAACATCGGCGCGGCTGTCAGCGCGAACGTCATTCCGGCCATTGAAACAGCGAATGCGATTCTTGCGAGACTGATCATTTCCTCATCCTTTCATTTATTATTCAATTACGGCCATGTTCCAGACATCGAGATCGCCCGGAGCAAAAGAAATATAGCCGTCCTTGTGTTCAAACGGAATTGTTCTGCCTGAAACCGGCAGGAAGACCCTGGAGGGCGCCCTTCCCTGCCACAGCACGGAAATGCGCATGTCCTTGACAAGAGCAGGGGTTTCATTATCGTAATTAAGCATGTGCACGATCTTCCGCGCACCGCCTTCCTGCGTCTTGACCAGGATTTCGGTAAATTCCGGAACATTTTCGGTCTTTACGGGAACCCTGACCCCGGCATGTCTGTACGCCTGCAGGATCAGTTTTTCCATCATCGGGACGACGTTCGGATAGAATGTCCGGTTGAGCGGGAACTGTGACTGCATGTTGTTCCATCTTGCGGCCAGAGCGGGAGCAACGGCCGTCAGCAGAATGCTCTTTCCCCGGCCGAAATCGTTTTCAACGGCGGCGGGGGAACCGTCCGGCCAGACGCCGAGCGTTTTCCCGGTCGTCGGGACCACGACGTCGTATCCGGCGCGGGAGTCGTACTCCACCTCGGTTCCGAAGACGGTATATTTGATGATATAGCGCGGGTCCTTGATGTCGCGCGGCAGATTCCAGCGCCACAGTTCGGGATGGACCATTCTTGTGGAACGGTAATCTGCGCCGAAAAGTTTCGCGAATCTGTAATTGGGCAGCTTTCTCCCCCAGTGATCGCCGATGGAAGTGGAGCCTGTGGAGATGAGCACTCCGCCGCCGCGCACCCATTGTTCCAGCAGAGAGGCCTCGGAATCAGAGAGCGTGCGCGCATCAGGAAGGACAAGGATGGAATACTCCCTGAGCCGTTCCGAATCAAGCGTTTCCGTCGAAAGGAGGTCGAACTGGGCATGCGTATGCTTCAGAAGTTCGTAGGTCCCCTTGATGTTCTGCATGTATCGCGATTCTGTGCGGTCGGAGAGACTGCCCTGACCATACGGCGAACAGTTCGTGCGTCCGGAATAAAGAAGCCCTATCCCGTGCGGCATCTGCGCATGAATGAGATACCGGTCGGTCTTCTTCATGTTGTTGTACACCCGGGTGACCATCGGCCAGATGTCAGGCTTCCAGCGTCCCAGCCATTCGTTGTCGGAGCCGGGCTGTTTGTAGGCGCGTCCCCGGAAATACAGCATATACCGCTGCGCATGGAGAATTCCGATCCCCATGCCGAGTTCGTAGTTCCTGGCCGTGCCGCAGCGCGAAAGATACGGTTCCATTCCGGCATGGTTCCGTCCGCCGTCTCCGGCGAGATCGACACAGAATGCGTTGTCGTAGGAAGCTGCGCAATAGGAAGGTTCAGTTCCGTGGGAAGCCACGATCCCTCCCAGTTTCTGGTAAGTTGCAATCATCGTTCCGTGCGAAAGCGCTCCGCTGGTCGTATCGTACATGATTGGAGTGTTCTTGCGGTACTGGGCAACGTATTCCTGTCCTTCGCGGCAGGCATCGAGCGAAAGTTCGTCCTGAAGCTCCAGACATTCGACAAACATCGGACGGTGTTTCTCGATCCATGCCGGATCGTGAAGTTTCTTAAGGACTTCCGGGACGAGTTCTCCGTCGGACAGTCCGAGTTCCTTCCTGCGCACGGGGGAATATTTCTCCGCAAGCCTGCGTTTGAGCTTTTCAACGAAGAACGGCGTGCTGAAATCCATGCCTCCGAAACCGCCGTAAGTGGGCTGTTCCTCATTCCAGTATCCCCCGAAGCCCGGATAACCGCCATACAGGAGCAGAGTCCAGTACATGGAATCGGGCGTGGCGATTTCGCAGCCTGCGCCGGGGAAAAGTTTCACTCCATAATCGGCCGCCGACTTCATGCCGGAGCGGAACTCGGAGAGTTTGGACTCCATTTCAAGCGGGGTTCTGACGGCCATTCCGTTGAAAAACACAGGCGTGTTGCCGTCGTATGTGCTGCTGATGACCCCGTTGATTCCGGCGCGGCGTGCGGCGTAATACTTGAGCTGCTGGGATTGCGGTCTGGCGCCGTACAGCTCGGTGCAGCGCGCGCCGCGCTGATATTCGTCAAACACATAAAAATTTTTTTTCAGTTTGAGGAATTCAGGCTGAACGACTCCGGGACGGCGTCCTTCCGGATCCAGTTTTCGTTCGCGGATCATCGACATTGCAATGCCGGGAAGGTAGCCGAGGGCCTGCGTGTAGAATTCCTTCCCGCTGAAATAGACCTTGCGGAGCCGTTCGATGTCGCTTTCGTCGCCGGCACGTCCCAGAGCCATGCACACAGTGGTGAGCTCGCGGTACGGCCGCTCCTGATACGGCTTGAAGTTCAAGCCCTCGTCGAATTTCGCCCGGAGCGCCTTTCTGGCGTCTTCCGAACCGATTTCCCCGAGCGCATAGGTCGCGGCCGTCTGGATCAGATAGTTTTCATTGTATCCGCTGCCGCTTTCATGAAGCGGAAGCGTGAGCGGACGGCTCACGATGGCCGAAAGCTCCGGGACAGCCTCCCCGGAGAACGGAGATGGCCGAGGGCCGCGGCCGCGTTCATCCGCAGATAAATGTCTTTTTCATCCTTCAGCAGTTTCAGAAGAAGCGGAACCGCACGCCCGTCGCCCGTCATGCCGAGAGCCTGCACCGCGCGCCGCCGCATGAGAATGGAGGAATCGGAGGCGGCAATCCGCATCAGCGGCTCGACGGCGTGCCT
>CAZHPP010000479.1:0-3368 GCA_964534535.1 uncultured Victivallales bacterium
TACGTCAAAAACAAGTATCTGAATGATCTGAAAATAGTCCAGTGTCCGACAGCGCCGATAAAGTTGCAGAACGCCGCTTATTCGACCATCTCCATATTCCGGTACAATCTGGGTGGCGGCACGCCATTCTACACCGCCCGGATACCAGAACAGGGCGACTATGCCGTCGGGCCGTGGAGTACCTATGACGCCATTTTCTATTCGCTCTCCAGAATGCGCAAACACAGCGAGGTATTCCTTCTGGCGGATACCCGCCGAACCACGGAAGCCGAAAAAAATTACGGGCTTTACTGTTTCCACCCTCAAGCCAAAACCAATTTGAGCGGAACGATCCTCTGCCATAACAATACGGCAAATCTGACCTTCATGGACGGGCACTGCGCTTCCGCCAATCTCCAGATGCTGCGCAAACTCGGCTTCACCTCAATCGTTTCGCCGAACGGTGAATACATTCCGGTCCCATAACCCAGAAAACAGGAATTCAACATGATAAAGCTTCACTGGCTATTCGCTGCATTGATTGTCCTTACCCTCGGCTTCCCCGCTCCGGCCGAAGAGGATTCCGCAAATTGGATCCGCTCGAACGCGCCCGCAATGCTTTTTACCGACGGAGCGCCGCTGGAATTCTCGGTCGTGAAAAACATTCCCGGTCTCAACTTTGACGTCCTGAACCGTCATGACAAGGTTGTCGCCTCCGGTCAGGTTCCGGAAAACGGAAGCTTCAGACTGGCGGCGCTGCCGCGCGGCTATTACCGGATCGCGCTCCAGGCTCCGGGGGAGTCGTTCCACGGATTCCGCTCTTTCTCGGTGATTTCCGATCCGGCGAAACGCCGGGGTGACAGCAACTCGCCCTACTGCATGGATATTGCGCTCAATGCCATCGGATCAGTCGCCAGATATGCTCCGAAGGACCGGGAAAAAGCCATTAAGTTCTTCATCGGCCTGACCGAACTGGCCGGAGTGAAGTTTGCCCGGGAACGCGTCCACCATGCCGGAACCGAAACCAGCCCCGGGGTATATGACTGGAACCGCTACGGTTATGTGACGAAACAGTTTTCGCGGGCCGGAATCCGACTTTCGGCGACTTGTCACAAATTCGCCCCCTGGACACTCGCCTCGCCGAACAACAAGCTCCCTCAAGACCTGATGACGGCTTACCGGGTGGGGAAAGAGTTCGCCAAAACCTTCGGGGGTCAGGTGGACGTATGGGAATTCTGGAACGAACCGGAGTTGCCGGGATTCTGCAACGAAGCGTCATGGGAATTCGCCGCATTCTCCAAGGCGGCCTATCTCGGCTTCAAGGCCGGAGCCCCCGCCCTGCCGGTGACCAACGGATCCTTCTGCCACGCACCTGAAAGCAACCTCTTCGCCTGGGAGGCCCTGCAAAATGACCTGGCGGAATACTTCGATATTTTCAATTTTCACATTTACGGCCCGCTCAACACCTATCCCGGAATCATCGCCAACTGGAAGAAGATTCTCGGCGAACACGGGGTCCCCGAAATGCCGCTTTGGGTCACCGAAAACGGCACTTATGCGGAAGGCGTCGCGGCGATCCTCCCCCAGTCCGGCCATAATCGCACCCAGTCGCCGGAACAGGAGATGGTTTGGGCTGAATTCATTCCCAAGTCACAGATCCTGCTTCAGAGCCTCGGCGTCGCCCGCACTTTTACCTTCGTTCTGCCGCGATACCACGAACAGGAAGGCCGCAAGGAGTGGGGAATACTCAGGGGCGATTACACCGCAAAACCCGCCTTTCCCGCTTTTGCCACGCTGACCGACCGACTAGGCGGGGCGGAATATCTCGGAGAACCCGATTTCGGGGCGGGAATCCGCGCTTTTCTCTTCCGCCAACCGGATGGCTCGCAAACAGTAGCCTTCTGGAGCGAATCAGAGCTCGACCGGCTCAATAACAAGCCGGACGGGATCACCCCCACCGCCGAGTTCCGGAAAGAGTTCACGCTTCCCGCCCGGCATCCCGCGGTGCTGACCGATCTCTTCGGCACTCCGGAAACAGTCACGCCGGAAAACGACCGTCTCAAACTGACCGCGACCCGTTATCCTGCCTATCTCGACGGCGTCACCGACATTCCGGTCAAAACGCCGCCACCCGACACCGGCATCATCGGCAGTCGAAAAAACGGTTTGGACAAAAGCATCGTGCTGCGCATTCTGCCCTCCGCCGAATTCTCGGTCAACACCACGCGGACGACATTGCTGCTCTCCGCCGATGCGAAAGAGCGGAAATTGAGGATTCAGGCCGTCAATTTCAGCGAAGAACCCAAACGCGGAGAATTGACGGTCGAAGGCGCCACACTCGCCGGTCTCCCCGCCCGTCTCGAACTTGCGCCATTCGAAACCCGGGAAATCGAACTTACCCTCCCCGCCGATCTGCCGCCGAGCCGTCATGATCTCGTCTTCAGAGGAATCTTCAATGGCCGCCCGATCAGCCGCTTGGTTCTGCCGCTTCTTCCGCTTACCTCCAATGCGAAGCCGCTGACCGGTTCGGAGAACTCGGCGAAGTGGCGCAAGAACAGCTCCGGAAAAATGGAGATATCCTGGGATGACAAGGAGCAGGCGGTCCGCTTTGATGTCGAATTTCCGCCCGACATCGACCGTTGGGTCTATCCGGAACTCCTTGTCGCAGGGCTTCTGCCTGCTGGCGCAAACGGGCTGTCGTTCGAAATCAAAACCGATCAGGCCGGATCGGAGAAATCCAAAAGCCTGGTCATGCTGGTCGAAGGCGATGCAAAGGAAACCGGAAAAAGCATCTCCATCCCATATACTCCGTCCTTCGGAAAATGGCAGAAAAACTTCATCGATCTGCCCATTTCCGCGGAAAAGATCAAACAGATCAGAATCGGCATGAATCCGCGTAAAGACCGGATTACCTTCTGGATCCGCAATCTCAGCGTCGTTGCGCCATAAAGCCGGTCGTTGCCGGTAAAACAAAGAGGAGGCGGTTTGCCTCCTCCGTTTTCTCCGCGTGCCGGTCTATTCGCCGCGCTTGGTGCGCTTTTCGGCCCGCTTTTCCTTGAGACTTTTCGCCGGAGTCTTTTTGGTTTCTTTTTTCGCGTCGTGACTTTTCATGGAATACTCCTCCCTGCTGGAAGTTGAACATTGCTCATAAAGTAGCACGCTTCCCGCCGAATGCAAGCGGCATTCCCCCTCTCCGGGCCGATTCCCCGCACTCGGCCGCATTTTTGCCCGGTACGCTTCCCCCGTTTGTGAAAAAAACGTTTTTCCCCCTTCTGTCTTGGCATTTCCGGATTCTGAAACTATATTATATCGAAAACACCCGGCATCCGCCGCGGACCCAATACTGGAAAAATGCCGAATCGACTGATTGCAACATTTGCCGCCCCCTT
>CAZHPP010000480.1:0-3366 GCA_964534535.1 uncultured Victivallales bacterium
ACCTATTACATGCTCCGGCTCCGCCAGAGGATCAGCCCCTTCCTGAACCGCGCCGTATTCGACGATGTGCGCGGGCTGGAAGTCTCCGATCCGGGAGTTCAAGTTTTTGCACACCGGATGCTGCCGGAAACGGATCGCATCATCTCCAACGGCGGCACGAAGGCCGTTACGCTCACGATCGGGAATCCCGACCTGAAAACCGCATCAATCTCGTATGAACTACCACCGTCCTTCCAACTTAAGCAAGCGCTCCTCTGCGAGCTTTACATGGACCCGGTTCCGCTCCGCTTTACCCGGAATGGCGACACCATCACGTTCCAGGCTCCGAAGAGCACGGCTTCCGCCGTCATCCTGATCGATGAAGTCAAAGGCATCCACCAGTTCACCGCCGTGGCCGAGCAGACCGCGACGGACACTTTTGAGGTGGAGATTTTCAACTTCGGCGCCAAGGAGACCGAGTTCACTGTCGCCGCCGGAAAAGTGACGAAAAATGTCCTGATTCCGCCGTATGAGGAGAAATCTGTTGCTTTCACATGGCCGGGACAGGGAACGAAATTCGAAATTGTTCCGATTGCCGTTTCGGCCAAGGGAATGCCCGAGTTCCGCCGGATCATTTCCATCGGCGACACCGGCAGCCGGATTCCGCTGCCTGAATTTCCGACGAAGGAAATTTCGAAAGCCAGCCCGCTGGTGATCGATTTCGAGGAGTCGGTCTATTCTGACAAGGCGGCCGCCTCCGGGAAACGCGGACTTCTCCTGCCCGGAAACGGCAAGATGCAGATGTATAAAATTCCGGTGAATCTGGCTCCGAACGCGCATTATGAAATGACGCTCGCTCTCCGGAAATCCCCGAATGTTTCTCCAAAACCCGGAGACTGCTATATCATGGTCGCCAACTACACGAAGGACAAGAAGCTGGTGCGGTTTGTCTTTCTGGGCGGCAATGTGGCGGCGGACGGCGAATTCCATAACCTCAAGGCGGAATTCGACACGGACAGCGATATCTTCAACGCCGGGCTTTACATCTACAACAACAATTCCCATGGAACTCTTTCGGTCGATGACGTGAAGATTGTCGAAATCAGCCGTGCGGCGCCTGTCGCGAAATCCGGTCCGCGGGAAAAGACGGCCCCGGTTCAGGAAGAGACACGGATTCCGGTCAAGCTCGGTGAAACGGTTGTGGACGACTCGGTTCCGCTGGAAAACAAGGCTGTGATCCGATTGACCGGCAACGGCAAATATCTTCACAGGAAGATTCCCCTGACGCTCGAACCGGGGCAGACCTACCGACTTTCGCTGTCCATCCGGAAGGGGTTCAATGTCAGCAAGGTCATGCACGAAAACATGGTGGCGGTCTGCAATTACACCAAAGACCACAAACCGGAAATCTATCTGACGCTGGCCACCTCGATCGAAGGAGACGGCAAATTCCATCGCTGTCAGGGCACCTTCAAGACTTCGGACGAGCTGAATTTCTGCGGTCTTTTCATCTACAACCGGAACAGCACCGACACGGTGACGGTCGGCGATGTCAAGCTGGTGAGACTCGCCGACAAGCCCGATGCGAAGGAATAATGAGGTCCGGGCCCGAATGCGGAATTTATTTTACGGCGGGTTCCTGAAAACGGTTCAATGCGCCGCTTTCCACCAGTTCCCGGAGAATCGGACGGATGTCCGGGCCGGAGATGTCTTTGGCGGGATCGGCCATGTGGACGGAATAATAGACGACCGTTCCATCCGGAAAAACCAGAAAGCCGGACAGTCTGCCTTCCAGATGTTTTGTCTTAGGATTGGGGCCGGTTCCGGTCTTGCCGTAGAAGCCGACTTTTCCGATCGGCTCGCAGCGCATCAGGTCTTTGAGCAGGGCGACGTGTTCCTGGCGGAATCCTGATTCTCCGCCGAAGATTTTTTCCAGAACGCGGACTTGTTCCGCCGGAGAAATGCGGAGACTCGATTCGAGCCAGAAACCATGGTGTCCGCTTTTGTCCCAGACAGAGAGATCACAATTCCCATAGCCCAGACGATCCAATGTTTTCTGGACATAGGCTTTGTCGAGGCGGGAGGTCAGCTTTTTGTAATACCAGACGCAGGACGCCCGGAACGCCTCCTCGAGCGTGACATCATGGTTCCAGTCCTTGAACCCGTATCGGGTGCCGTCGTAGCCAAGGCGGGTTTCCTTCCCTTTCAGGACGCCGGAATCCAGCCCCATCAGCGTGGAGACAATCTTGAAGGTGGAACAGGGTGAAATCCTTGTTTCGGCTCCGGCCCGGTTGAAAACGAGCGTTTCCTTTCTCGCCGGACAGGAGAACACCGCGCTGGCGGAGGCATTTCCGAAATAGGGTTTCAGATCGATTGAAACCGGTTCGGACGCGGTGCAGAGACCGAGACCGCCAAGCATGACGCAAAGGACAAGAATACGTTTGAAGCAATTCATTTCAAGCTCGCTTTTTATCAACTGACCACGTTGACCGGTCTGCCCGCGAGAAAGGCGCGCACATTTTCCGTGCTCGCGACGATCAGACGTTTTCTGGCCTCGTAGGTCGCCCATGCGATATGAGGGGTGATGATGCAGTTTTTCGCGTGAAGCAGAACATTGTCCGGGGAGGGCGGCTCCGTGCTCAGCACCTCCAGCGCCGCCCCGGCGATCCGACCCTCGTTCAACGCTTCCGCGAGAGCCTCTTCGTCGATCAACGCGCCGCGCGCCGTGTTGACCAGCAGGGCCGTTTTCTTCATTTTCGCCAGATGTTCGCGGTTGACCAGCTTTTTCGTATTTTCGGTCAGGGGACAATGCAGGCTGAGGATGTCGCTGCGTTCGAAAAGAACATCCATCGGAACGAATTCCGCGATGTCCGACTTTTTCGGCGTCCGCGAGTAGACCAGCACCTTCATGCCGAACGCATGGGCGACGGCCGCCGCGGACTGTCCGATATTTCCGAAACCGACGATTCCGAAGGTCCGTCCCAGAAGCTCCCGCGTGGGCGCGACATAAAATGTGAAGTCTTTCGCTTTTGACCATTCGCCCCGCCGGACAGCCTCGCTGTGCGGTGCGACGGCGGAAAAAAGTTCCAGAATCAGTGCGAAGGTGTGCTGGACCACCGATCCCGTGCTGTAGGCGGGCACATTGCTGACCACGATTCCGCGGTCGTGCGCCGCAACGACGTCCACAATATTATATCCGGTTGCCTGCACCGCGATGAAGCGGAGTTCCGGGAGCTGTTCCATGACTTTCCGCGTAATCTGCGGCTTGTTGATCAGCAGGATTTCCGCGCCTTGTGCATGTGCAAGCAGTTCCGCCTCCGACTGGCAGTGTTCATATACGGTCAGGTCTCCGAATTCCTTCAGGGCATCCCAGGAAAGGTCGCCCGG
>CAZHPP010000481.1:0-3357 GCA_964534535.1 uncultured Victivallales bacterium
TCCAGGTGATCGTGAACGGAAAAACCGTCTTTTCCGGAATCAATCCTCTGCCGGACTCCAACGCAAATGCTGAAAACAAATGGACAACGACAAACCCGGGAAGCGTCGGATTCCCCATCCCGGCCGGAACGCTGGTCAAGGGCGAAAATATCATTGAACTGGTGAACACGACCCCGGACGATCCAAAACGCATGATCCGGCGGCTGGTCAATCCGCTGAAGCCCGAGGATGGATACATCGAAGCTCAGGACTACCTGTGGGGCTGGCTTGTCGTGGAGGAACTGTCTCTCACCGCGGTCGACAGCGAATTCGCCCGGTACAAGGCCGGAGAAAAGGCCGCATGGGATGTGTTCCGCGAACACAAGCCTCTCGGCGTGATTGAAACCGGCAGGGACGGCGTGATCACGGTTACGCCCCGCGGCGGACGCTACACCGGACTGTGGGTAACTCCTGAAAATAAATGGCTGCTTCCAGCCGGAATAAAATTCAAGGTCCGTGCCAAAGTTTCCGGGACGGGCGATTTCATGGTCGGTCTTCTGGTCTATCCCACCGGTCCCGACAATCGGCGGATCAAGTGCGCTCCGTCCAACGCCGCAATCGTCGGCAAACTGACTCCCGAACCGAAAGTCTTCGAGCGGGTGCGGACTCTGCCGAAGCGCGGGGTCTGTTCGCCCATTATTTATCTTAAAGGCAACGGCAGGCTTCTGATTCACGAACTTTCCTTCGAACCGGTGAAATAAACTGTTTTCACTGACGTTCCATACGCAGGAAGAATGAGGTCCTGCCGTTCGGGTCGGCCGCCCGGATTTTTCCGGGCGTCTCTCCCGCAAAGTTCCGAAAGTTCTTTTCCGCACTCTGCGCGCCCGCGGCATCCTGGCCGACAGGTGTCGCTCAGTTTGAAAATACGCATGGAACGGGCTGCATATCTGCGTAACTCCGAAGATCTTCAGGTGCAGGCAGATCTCCGCGGCAGCCGAGCCGGACTCCGGACGGAGTCACTTCAGGTCGCGGACCGCGTCGAAGAACGGCTGGCGGATTCCCGGCGTGCACACCACGAATCCGTTTTCCGGATAATGATCTCCGCCGTGAAGGTCGCAGATGTCGGCGCCGGCCTCCTTCGCGATCACGATTCCGGCTGCAATGTCATACGGGAACAGCAGGAACTCCCAGTAGATGTCATACGTTCCGCACGCGGTGAAACAGGTGTCCAGCGCAGCCGAACCGCATTTGCGGATTTCGCGGACCATGGGCGCGATCCGGGCAAAGTACGGGACGTTGTTCTTCTTGAGTCCGGCGCGGAGGCAGGCGAATCCGGTGGCGCAGACGGATTCGGAAAGTTTCGTGAAATGCGAAACATGAATCCGCTGCCCGTTGCGGAACGAGCCATGCCCCTTCTCTCCCGTGAACAGCAGGTTCAGCGCGGGAGCGTACACGGCGCCCGCCACGGGCACGCCGTTGTATGTGACGCCGATCGATGTGCAGAAAAAGGGATGCCGGATCACGAACGACTGCGTGCCGTCGATGGGATCGATGACCCAGCACCAGCCGGAAGCGGACGCGGTTTTGCCCGTCTCCTCGCCGTAAATTCCGTGATCCGGATATTTTGCGCGGATTGCCGCAATGATCTGACGCTCCACGGCCCGGTCGGCATCGGAAACGAGGTCGTTCGGCATGGATTTGACGTGGACCTGTTCCGGTTTCAGCGTGTCGTAATACTGCATCGCGAGCGTGCCCGCGTCCTGCGCCGTCCGGACGATGAAGTCAAGAAGTTCAGACATCGAAGTTCACCATGGCCTTGACGACGCCGTCGCTGTAGTCCGCTACCATCCGGAAGGCGTCGGGAGTTCCGGAGAACGGAAACCTGTGGGTAATCATGAGCTTCGCATTGACGCTGCCGTCGGCGATCATGTCAATTGCGGGCTGGACGCATCCGTTCTGTCTGCGGATGTTCTGCACGCAGATTTCCTTGCGGCGCATGCTGTCCACGTCGAACTGGAAGCGGGTGAACTTTGTGGGGATTCCGATGAGCATGATCTTTCCGCCGGGCTTGACGAGGCTGACGCACTGGTCGAGCGCGGGCTGGTCGCCGCAGCATTCGAAGAGCACGTCAAGGAGCAGCGGCTCGCGCTTTTTCACCTCGGCGACAGGATCGCACCTGTCCGGGTTGAGTCCGGCGCAGGCTCCGGCCTTTTCCGCGACTTTCAGGCGACTGTCGATCTTGTCGAAGGCATAGACGCGGTCCGCGCCCTGCGCAAGGGCGGGCAGGATCACGCTGAGCCCGATGGGTCCGCAGCCGAACACACCGATCCGCATGCCCTTCATCGGAACGGAACGTTTTACGGCGTAGACGCCGATCGAGAGCGGCTCCACAAGCGCGCCCTCCTCCAGCGAAACGTTCGGCGGCAGCGGAAAGCAGCAGCGGCGCGGCATCACCAGATAGTCGCAGAGACAGCCTTCGAGCTGGCCGGGACACCCCAGATAGACCAGTTTCCGGCAGGTGTGGGGCCGTCCTGCGAGACACTGGTCGCATGTCCCGCAGGAGATTCCAGGTTCGATCGCGATGTCGGTGCCGGGGGGCAGGTCATGGACGGCGAAGCCGGTCTTCACGACGGTGCCCGCGCCCTCGTGTCCGACCGCGAACGGATAGTTCACGACCTGGGAGCCGATGCGTCCCGTGTTGTAATAATGGACGTCCGAGCCGCAGATTCCCACGCGGCGCATCCGGATGAGGACATCGTCCGGATGCACGATTTCCGGATCGGGAACGTCCATGAACCTGAACTGTTCGAGTCCGACAAGTTTCAGCGATTTCATCTTGAGGAAGCCTCCATGTCAAATATTTTACCGGGGTTCATGATGTCGTTGGGGTCGAGCGCGCCCTTGATCTTCCGCAGAAGGTCCAGGTACTCTTCGGAAACGACGGTGCGCATGTAGTCCTTGCGCTTGCAGCCGATTCCGTGTTCGCCGGAGATTTTTCCGCCGTGCGCTGCGACCACGGAATAGAGTTCGCGAAGGATTTTGGGCAGCAAGGTCCAGAACTGATCTTCCGTCATTTCCGGGGCGGCCGTGATGCGGGCGTGCACGTTGCCGTCGCCCGCGTGGCCGTAGCACGGAATGGAAACGCCGTATTTCGCGGCGGTCTTTTCGAATTCGGCGACCGCGAGCGGGATATCCGCAGGCGGCACCACGATGTCCTCTCCGCACTGATATTTCGAGCGGAGCGAGAAGGCTTCGGGGATTCCGCGGCGGATTTTCCAGAGCCTTTCGGAAGCGGCCTTTGTGTCCGCCACGTAAACTTCTGTGGCGCCGCACTGTTTTGCGAACGTTCCCACGCTCACATACTCGTCGTAAAGCCGG
>CAZHPP010000482.1:0-3352 GCA_964534535.1 uncultured Victivallales bacterium
GGACCATTTTGGGCCAATTCTCCGAGGGGGAAAAGTCGGCGGCTTTTGGCCTGTCGAAATTATTGCTATTCTCTCTGTATAAAGTGCTTATGGAGTATTTCATTGACCAAAGGTCGCGGTCGAGTTCATATTCTCATTATTTGGTTGGTGGAATCCGAATCACGTTCTTTTTAATTTGAGCCTGATGCGACTTTTTATAGAAGTCATAACGCCTTCATTTTCAACAATGTTTTTGATGGATTGCCAGCGCCGATTCGGAAAAGCAACAGAAAATCACCTCTTCCGGCAAATTCTGCGACCATTGGCAGACCGTCTCAACAGCGATTTGTGCCGCTTCCTGCGCCGGGAAACGATATACCCCGGTGCTGATTCCCGGAAATGCAATCGAACGGCAGTGTGCCTCGTTTGCGAGCGAAAGTCTATTGAAGTAACACGCCTTCAGCAACTCCGCTTCGCCATGAGTGCCGCCGTGCCAAACCGAATCGAGTGTATGAATGAGAAATTTTGCGTGGCATACGGACAAACAGATAATCGCCCATTTTCTGCCCGCAAGAAGGCTCAATCGATTTACGATTTCGTTGACCCGTATGAACGCTTCTCTTTCACGCTTTTTGATGAAAGTACATTTTACTTTACTGTTTCGATTTGAAAACTGTTTAATCGATGCTATGTTATATGCAGAACAATAAACCAGGAGCAGTAAAAATGGATCAGAATACGCTTGCTTTTATGAACCTTTACAAGGTCTTTGGCTACATTCAGGCGCAGGCTTGGAATGCGTTGCCCAAGGAAGGAAACCGGCAAGTCGGTGAACTGAACGCCCGGCAGGTCAGGGCGATGATGATTGTGTATCTGCGCGACAAGGAAGGAAAAACGCCGTTGACGCTTGGTGAATTGGGCGCACAGCTCGGAATGAGAAAGGCGGCGGCCTCTTTGCTTGTTTCTGATTTTGCGGATAAACGGCTGCTCTGCCGTGCGGTGGATCGTGACAACCGGCGTTTTATCCGCATTACCTTGGGTGTAAAAGGACGACGATTGGGCGATGCGGTCACGGCGCAAGCATCAATTCAAATTACGGAATTTCTCACCCGTCTCAGCCGGGAAGAACAGGAAAATTTCAAGCTGATTGCTGACAAAATTTATGCGTACTACTCGCAGAAAGTCGAAGGCGAAGAATGAAGAAAAAAATCATTGCAGCAGTCATCGTCCTGCTGATGTTTTCCTGCGCATGGATATTCCGTGCGGATTTGCAGGGGGGCTTCTCGCATCAGGAAAAGGAACTCGTTTTGTACGGCAATGTCGATAACCGGCAACTCAATCTCACATTTTTGATTTCAGAGCGTATTGCGGAAATACGTCCGGAAGAAGGATCCATTGTGAAAAAAGGGGAGCTTATCGGCTCCTTGGAGACTTTGCGGCTGGAAAACGACGTTGCGGCGGTTCAGGCGGACATTGCCTCAAGAAAGGCGTCACTGGCGGCGGCTGAAGCGTTGTATGAGAAGGCGCAAAACGGATCACGTCTTGAAGATATTGCCATTGCCCGTGCGGGGAATGCGGCAATCGCAGCGAAAATCAAAGCGGCCGAGGCCGATTATAAACGCCAGACCATATTGCGAAAGACCAATGCCGTATCCGCCCAAACGCAAGAGTATGCCGAGGCGGAATATTTTTTTCTGAAATCCGGACTGGATGCGGTCAGTAATTTTCTTAACCGGCTTATTGCCGGCGAACGAAAGGAAGACATCGCCGCAGCCAAGGCAAAAGTTGAACAGGCAAATGCCGATCTCACTCGCGCACAGGCGGAACTCGTCATCAAACAGCAGCGTCTTGCGGATGCAAAACTTTTCGCCCCCTGTGACGGCATCATCCGAAACCGGCTGCTGGAACCAGGGGAACTGGCCGGACCGCAAACTCCGGTATTGACGCTTGCGGTGATTTCTCCAAAGTGGATTCGGGTATATCTGTCGGAAACCCTGTTGACGAAAGTGAAATCCGGCGACAAGGCTGCGATTCATTTTGACGGAGCGGAAAAAACGTTTGACGGCTGGGTCGGATTTATCTCGCCGTCTGCGGAATTCACTCCCAAAAACATAGAAACACCGGAGTTGCGTACCAATTTGGTGTATGAGGTACGGGTGTTTGTCGATGACCCGGAAAACAACCTCAAACTCGGCGCACCGGCCAGCGTGTCATTTCCGGGGGTGATGATTCAATGAGCATCATTGAATGTCACAACATCACGAAACAATTCAAGCGTGGCAGGCAATCTTTTGACGCCCTGTCCGGGATTGATTTCGAACTAGAAACAGGAAAGATCACCGGTCTGTTAGGACCGGACGGAGCAGGAAAAACCACATTGCTCCGCATTCTCGCTGGGTTGATCATTCCCGAATCCGGCCATGCGTCCGTTCTTGGCTTTGACACGGTCAAGGAGGCGCACCGGATTCAGGATGTCATCGGCTATATGCCGCAGAAATTCGGTTTGTATGAAAACCTGACCGTGCTGGAAAATTTGAAACTGTACGCCGACTTGCATGCGGTTCCGTCCGGTATTCAAAAACAGCGTTTTGACGAACTGCTTGAAATGACCGATCTGGCCCGTTTTCCCAATCGCCCGTTTGGAAAACTTTCCGGAGGCATGAAATCAAAACTGGCGCTGGCGTGTTCGCTGGTTTCCATGCCGGAGCTTTTACTGCTTGACGAGCCAACCGTCGGGGTGGATGTGCTCTCCCGGCGCGAATTGTGGCATCTGCTCCGGCAAATTACTGAAAAACAGAAAACGACGGTATTGGTGAGCACCTCCTATATGGACGAAGCTGATTTCTGCAATCGTGTTCTGGTTCTGTTTCAAGGAAAATGTATTGCGGACGGAACTCCATCGGACATTCGGAATAAAGCGGCCGATGAAGTTGAACATCCGACCTTTGAGCAGGGATTTCAAAAATTGATTTCCGGTCATGTGCCGCCGCCGTTAAAGCGCCTGCATCTGCCGTCCGATGATGCTCCGGTGATGATTCATACCCGCGATCTGGTGAAGAAATTCGGTTCGTTCACGGCGGTGGACCGCACGTCTTTCTACGTGCGCAAAGGGGAAATATTCGGCCTCCTTGGGGCAAACGGAGCTGGAAAAACCACCACGTTCCGCATGCTTTGCGGGCTGGACGCCTCGACCTCCGGGAAGGTTGAAATCGCCGGGCTGGATTTGCATCATGCGTCCGGGGCAGCCCATGGAAAGATCGGCTTTGTCGCTCAAAAGTTCTCGCTGTACAGCGACCTGACGGTTCGGGAAAATATTGTGGCTACCTCTAAAAAACCATTTTTCAGAGTGTTTGTGTTAAATTTACTTCCGATT
>CAZHPP010000483.1:0-3288 GCA_964534535.1 uncultured Victivallales bacterium
CGCGCGGATGGTAGCCGTGCTTCCGCGCCGCCTCCAGCACGCGCTTCTTGACATTCTCGCTGATCCCGGGATAATGCCCGAACACGCGCGACACAGTCGAGGCCGACACACCGGCTGCTTCCGCTATTTCATTGATCGTCATGACATATTTTCCTTATTTTATGACATGTTTTCACAATATCACATTTTTTGCGGAAATCAAGAGGCCTGTTTCATTGATTATTTCATAAAGTTCCCGGGAAAAAGGTTGTTCACGCGAAAATACAGGCTATAATAAGACAAACGGAGGATAGGAGACGGCATGAAACTTTCAAAAGTTTATTTTGAAGCCAAAGAAAAGGCCGTGTTCCGCACGGAGGAGTTCAATCCTCAACTGACGGGGAAACAGGTTCTCGTCAAACTTGATTTTGACCTCATCAGTGCAGGAACGGAACTTGCAAACTACCATGGATTTCCGAATACCGTGGCAGCGAATCAGGGATTCCCGCATTATCCGGGCTACACTGCGTCCGGACACGTCATCGCCGCCGGACCGGAGGCGAAGAAGTTCAAGCCCGGCGACCGTGTGGTCGCGAATGGATGCGGACACCGTTCGCTCGCGGTGCGTGACGATGAGAGTTTCTATCCTGTTCCGGAAGGCATCCTGCAGGAGGATGCGGCCGCCGCATATCTGGCAAGTTTCCCGTTTCTCGGAGTGCGCAAGCTGAACATTCAGCTCGGTGAAGCCGTCATGGTGGCAGGACTCGGACTGCTCGGACAGATTGCCATTCAGCTTGCGAAGGCTTCCGGAGCGTGTCCGGTGCTTGCCTGCGACTTTTCGCCCGAACGCCGCGCGCTGGCGCTCAAGCTCGGAGCCGATTACGTCCTCGATCCGCGGGAGCCTGACTTCATCGCCAAAGTGAAAAAGCTCACGGACGGACGCGGTCCCGAATGCGTCGTCGAAGTTACCGGATTCATTTCCGCGCTTCAGCAGGCGCTGGAATATATTGCGTGGGAAGGCCGCATCACGCTTCTCGGATGCACGCGCGTTTCGGACCAGACGATCGACTTCTACAAGTATGTTCATCTCCGCGGAATTTCGCTGACCGGCTGCCACACCTCGACAAGACCTTCTGTCGATTCCATGCCGGGGAAATGGACGTATTTCGACGATTTCAGGACATTTTTCAAACTGATCAAAGCCGGAAGGCTCAACGTCGAACCGCTGATCTCTCATGTGGTTTCTCCGCGCGACGCCGCTCAAATCTATGCGGGAATCGGCGGAGAAAAGAATCCGCCGCTGGGAATGCTGTTCGACTGGAGGGACATCGAATGAAAAAGCTCAGAATCGCCCAGTACGGCGTGACGCACGAACACGCAGCCGGGAAGATGATTGCGCTGAAGCTTCATCCGGAATGGTTCGACATTGCCGGATTTGTCGACGATTCGGCCACAACGTCTCCGAAATTTCCGTCAAAAAAATATGATATGTACAACGGCGTGAAGCGCATGACGGAAGCCGAACTTTTTGCGGACAAGTCGATTGAAGCTGTCCTTGTGGAAGTCACGAACGCCGACCTGATGAAGACCGCATTCAAGTGCGCCGAACACAATCTTTCCATGCACATCGACAAGCCTGCCGGGACGGATACGGCGCTTCTGCGGAAACTCCGCACGGAATGTACAAAACGCGGACTCGCATTCCAGATCGGATACATGTTCCGGAACAATCCGGCGATCCAGTGGATCGGCGAAGCCCTCAAAAAAGGCTGGCTCGGCGACATCTTTGAAATCCAGACCGGAATGAACCACAATTACGGCAATGCCGAATACGACGAATATCTTTCCTCCTTCACCGGCGGAATCATGTACAATCTGGGATGCCACCTGCTTGACTTTCTCGTCGACTGGATGGGTCGTCCGGAGGCAGTGCATTCCTTCTGCAGGAATGTGCAGGGCTCACCCGAAAAGTGTTCCAACAACTGCGTCTCCATTCTGGAATATCCGCACGCGTTCGTAACGCTGAACGCATGCAGCGCCGAAGTCGGTCCGCGCCGGATGCTGAAGATATGCGGAACAAAAGGCACAATCATGCTTCTGCCGATCGAGCGGTTCGACCGCGTTTCGCTGAATCTTCAGCTGCGTCTCAAGGAAGGCAACGCCGAATACGAGGCGGGGGAGCACACCGTCGATTTTGGAGTCGTGAATGACCGCTACGGACGCCAGCTTTTTGAGTTCATGCAGATGATCCGAGGCAAGGCGCCCGACCGCTTCCCGATAGAACACGACTGTCTGGTGGAAGACGTGCTTCTTGCCGCATCGGGATATGCACAATGGAAATGAAGGAGTTCAATACAGCATGTACGCAATGATTCTCGACAGCAAACTGAATTTTGAATGGAAACAGATGCCCGATCCCGTCAGAAAGCCGGACGAGGTGCTGATCAGGGTGGCCGCCGCGGCGGTCAACCGCGCCGACCTCATGCAGAAGGATGGCTGCTACTCTTCTCCGGCGGGCTGGCCGCAGTGGTGCGGACTCGAAGTCTCCGGAACCGTCCTGGAAGCTCCGGAAAACGCCTCCGTCAAACCGGGCGACAAGGTCTGCGCGCTCCTGGGCGGCGGCGGATATTCCGAACTCGTGACGGCTCCGGCCGGAATGGTGATTCCGATTCCGGAAGGCCTTTCCATGATCGAAGCCGCAACGCTCCCGGAAGTCTGGAGCACCGTCTACCTGAACCTCCAGCAGGAGGCCGGCGGAATGAAGCCGGGCGACGTTTTCTACATGCAGGCCGGAGCGAGCGGCGTGGGGCTTGCCGCGATCCAGTTTGCCAAGACGATGGGCGCTCAGGTCATCACGACGGTCGATTCGCCTGAAAAGGCCGCATTCGTGAAGAAGCTCGGCGCGGATTTTGTGCTGGATTACAGAAAAGACGACGTGCTCAAAACGATCATAGCGCATCCGCCCACGGTCGCGCTTGACTGCATCGGCGGGAAACTGATGGGCGAGTGCTTCAGGAACATGGTGTTCGGCGGACGCTGGATCATGATCGCCACGATGGGCGGCCCCGAAACGACCATCAATCTGGAAACCGTCTGGCGCAGGCGCATCCGTCTGATCGGCAGCACGCTGAGGAGCCGCACTCCGGCGGAAAAGAGCGCAATCCTGAAGGCGCTTCAGCAGAAGCTGTGGCCGCTCTTCACCGCGCGGAAACTGATTTCCAACATCCATGCCGTGTTTCCGATCCGCGAAGTTGAGAAGGCGCATGGAATCCTCCGCCGCTGCGAAAACATCGGCAAAGTCGTGCTCAC
>CAZHPP010000484.1:0-3282 GCA_964534535.1 uncultured Victivallales bacterium
GCGAACCGGGAATTCTGGCGGCGACCTGGACCCCGAATTTCTTCAGAGCGGGGACCGAGCGGAAGCCCTGGGCATTGGTCCACGGCTCCATCCGCGTGCCGCCCCAGCTCGAATGGATCAGCCCGACCGGAATCTTCAGCGTATCGTAAAGTTCCTTCCCGAAGAAGAAGCCCACGGCGCTCATCGGATAAAGATTGGAGCCCTTGGACATCTGCCAGACCACGGGAGTATTGTCGAGCGGAACCGCCGACTGGCTCAGACGGATGTTCACGAACCGGACCAGCGGCAGGTCGATTCCGGCCGCAATCCGGTTGCCCCCGGCCTGGCGGTAGACCGGATTGTCGCCCCACATGGGCATATACATGTTGGACTGGCCGCCGCAGATCCACACTTCGCCGGCGACCACGTTCGATATCTTCTTATTGCCGATCACGAGGTCCTTGCCGATCGTGGAGACCCTGAGCGGCTGGAGCACGGCTTCCCAGCGTCCGTCCGCACCGGCCTTCACGCTCGCTTTCCGGTCGCCGAACGAAATGTTCACGGCTTCGCCCGGATCGGCCGTTCCCCAGATCGTCACGGGCATGTTCGCCTGGAGAACCATGTTGTCGGAAAAGATCGAGGCCGGTTTGACGGCTGCGGAAACGGACGCCGCGGCGCAGATCAATGCCGCGGCAATCCCGGAACGGAGGGAAAATTTCATTTCATGCACCTTTTTATTTCAGGGAAACGGATTCCCAGTCGAGTTTGGAATCGGGCTCGAAGACCTGCGGACGGAAGGAAGAACGGATCAGCGCGCGGGCTTCATCCAGCGATTTGAGCTTGCCGACGGCAATCGCCTGCAGCATGGAGTTGCCGATCGCGGTGGCCTCGACCGGCCCCGCCACGACCGTGCGTCCCGACGCATCCGCCGTGAACTGGCAAAGCGTGGGATTCTGCGCGCCGCCGCCCAGAAGATGAACTGTGCGGGAGTGTCCGCCGGAAATGGAATCCGCCTCGTCGAGCGTCTTGCGGAACAGCAGGGAGAGGCTTTCCAGGAACGAACGCGTGTAGGCCCCGACCGAATCCGGAACCGGCTGGCCCGTCTTCTTCAGACAGGCGTCGATCGCGTCCTTCATGCTCGGCGGATTGAAGAAGGAGGGATCGTTCGGATTGAAGATGCTCTGGAACGGCTTTGCGGCACGCGCCAGACGCATCATCTCGTCATAGGAAATATTCTTGGCGACCGCTTCCTTGATTCCGCGGAGAATCCAGAATCCGGTCAGGTTCTTGAGCACGCGCCAGGTGTGATAGACTCCGCCTTCGTTGGTGAAGTTGAGTTCAGCGGCGCGCTTTGTGGCGAGCGCCTTCTTCGACTCGATTCCGGTCAGGCACCACGTCCCGGAGGAAATGTACGCCCAGTCGGAGCCGGAGGCGGGCGACGCGGCAACCGCGCTTGCGGTGTCGTGCGAACCGACCATCACGAACGGCACTCCGGCGAGCTCGGGAATTCCGGAATATCCGGCGTCGCCGAGGACGGTCCCCGGACGCGTGAGCGGCTTCACGCAGCGCTTCGGGAGTCCGGCGAGTTCGAGAAGTTCGGGGCTCCAGGTCTCCTTCGAGCAGTCGAGCATCTGGGAGGTGCTGGCGATCGTGAACTCGTTCGCGAGCTTTCCGCAGAGCCGGAACGCAATGTAGTCGGGCGTGAAGAGAAGGTGTTCGGCCTTCGCCGCGTATTTCGGATCGGCCTTCTTCTCTGCGTAAAGCTGGAACAGCGTGTTGATGTCCATGATCTGAATGCCCGTGAGCAGCTGGAGCTTCTCGCGGCCGAAGGCGGCGGTGAACTCGTCGGAAAGCCCCGCCGTGCGCGGATCGCGGTAGCAGACAGGGTCCGCCATCAGACGGTTCTCCTTGTCGAGCAGCACATAGTCGACCCCCCAGGTGTCGACGGCCACGGCGTCCGGCTTCTGTTCGGAAGCAGCCTTCCGAAGTCCGGCCAGGATATCCGAAATGAGCTTTTCGATATTCCAGCGGAGGTGTCCGCCGGACATGCGGCTCTCGTTGGGGAAGCGCGCGATTTCCTTCAGGCCGATCTTTCCGGAATCCGAGATGGTGCAGCGCATGATTCTTCCGCTGCCGGCGCCGACGTCGATTGCAAGACAGTTGAACATTATCGTATTCTCCCTGTGAGGTTGTTTCATGCGGATTATTATAACGCTCCTTCGCGAAAATTCAAGCGGCGCGCCGCATTCCCTCCCGCCGATGATGTTTTTTTCTCAACCCGGGTTTGACTTTCCCTGAAACAATAGTATTGTATCATCGTAAAAAAAGGAATGGCCGACGATGGGACGGATGAAAATTCAGCGGACCCCGACGATGCGCCGGATGCCCACATATCTCCATAAGCTGAACCGCATGCGCATGGAGGGCGAAACCTACGCCTCCTGCACCGACCTCGCCCGCTACATGAACATCGACCCCATCGTGGCCCGCAAGGACATCGCCATGACCGGGCTCGCCGGACACCGCAGCTACGGCTACCGGATCGACGAGCTGATCGACGCAATTCTGCGGTATGTCGGCTGGGACAGGCCCATTTCGGCCGCGCTCGTCGGCGCGGGAGCGCTCGGCTCCGCGCTGCTCGGCTACCCCGATTTCGTCACCTACAACCTCCGCTTCGAATCCGTATTCGATTCCGATCCCGCCAAGATCGGACACGAAATCCACGGGCACGAGGTCTTCGACATCCGGACGATCCGCCGCAGGCTCCACAAGAATCCGCCCAAGATCGGGATCATCTGTGTTTCCAACACAGCAGCCCAGACCACGGCCGACCTGCTCGTCTCGCTCGGAATCCGCTATCTCTGGAACTTCGCCAACGTCTGCCTGATCGTGCCGGAAAACGTGATCGTCCAGCGTGAGGTCATCGCCGGCGGCTTCGCCGTGCTCGCGGCCAAGATCAAGAGCGTCGAGTCCGGCGAAAAGCCCGAAGAGGAATAATCCCCTGATTTCTTCACCATGCGGACGGCAGCGGCTCCTCAGCTCGCATATCGGGGAAAAAATGTAAAAAAACGGTGCATTTTCCTGTCTCTTCGACGATATTTTCCATAACTTATCCTTTTTTCACGCTCGAAAATTCCGGCAACTGGCAATTTTTTAAGCTGAAGTATTCATGATTCCGAAAAAATTCCAGCAATTTAACACTTGACGAATCGTCTCTCGCCTGCGCGCCCTGGAGGGGCGCAGGAGTACAGCCGGGGGTGAGCGAAGCGCAACCCCCGGAACCGGTCATCCGTCATTCGAACC
>CAZHPP010000485.1:0-3277 GCA_964534535.1 uncultured Victivallales bacterium
ATACCTCGAGGCTTGCCTCGGGGATAGCCTGACCTGTAAGCAAAAATTTTATTTTTTCCCGGCCGGAAGCATGTTCCGGAAGATCGAAACGCGATTTCTGCCGTAGTCGCAGATTACAAGGTCTTCTCCTCCGCCGAACAGATTCCCGTGCGCGGTGAAATAGGCATCAATGGCCGGCAGAAGCTTCTGCACCGGCTTCATCTCGGCATAAAGGACGATTTTTCCCTTCTCGGCGCAGACGAGATCCGTCCCGGCGTTCCCGCTGAAATTGCCGGCATCCAGAATTTGTGTGTCGAGTTTGACTTTGCGGCAGTCGTCGCCGAACCCTTCCGGTGAATTCTGAAGGAAGACGGTGCTCTTTCCTGCTGCCGTGACGGCGATGTCTGGACGTTTGTCTCCGTCGAAATCTCCGACTTTCAGCCGGGAGATATTCCCGCCCGCGGCCATTTCGACGACCCGCTCGCAGTCATCCGGCTTGATCCTGACGGACATCAGCGGACCGTAATATATTCTGACATATCCCTGGGCGGTGGAGGTCACAAGGTCCGCATCGCCGTCGCTGTTCATGTCCGCAAGAATTGTGATGTTGTTCCGGCCGCCTTTTCCCGTCGGATAGAGATATCCGACTCTGAGGCTTTTTCCGTCCGGCATTTCCCAGACGCATCCGCCGCTGGCGAATGTCCGGTGTCTGCTGATTCCTGTTCCGGATGTCATGGCATCCGGAGTGCTGTTCGTTGTGATCAATGTGATCGGCGCGGCAAAGTCGTCTTTGCCGAGGAAGAGCCGGAAAGTGCCGGAACGCTCAAGCACTGCGATATCGGTTTTCCCGTCGCCGTCGAAATCGCCGGCGCAGATTCCGCAGACCATGGTCTTGAAGTCTTTTTTGAGCACCCGGTCCGGAACGCTGGAAATCCTGCCGTCTTTATTCAGAAAAATTCCGACGGACCAGTCGATTCCCTTCCGGCCCTCTTCCGGTGCCGAGGCATAACTGACCAGAAGGTCGCTCCGGCCGTCTCCGTTGATGTCCGCGATGCACGCGGAGTGCGGCGCCTTCAGTGTGAGGGTCTGGGCCGGAGACGCGCTCAGAATATCTTCCGCGCAGACCGTCGAGAGACTTCCTGCAAGCAGCAGTGCCGTGAAGAGTCTGCCTGCCATGTTGATGCTGCCGTTCATTGCGAGATCCTTTCGGAGTTAAATTTTTTTTGTTATTCATTGTCTTTATGGAATGCGGCCGCTCCGGCATGAGCTGCTGACTCAGTCGCTGAATCCCTGCCGTGTCCCGGAGAACGACCTGGAAAGCATTTTCCAGAAATTCTGAGCATCGCCGCAGGCCATCATGTAGGAAAGATTCTGAACCCGCAGCGTTTTTGCGGAACCGTCCATATAGGAAACGTTGAATGCTTTGTCTCCATGCGGAACCAGGACGCTATAATATGCAGTGAAAGCGGCATTGCTTGATTCCACATACATCCCGTCGATTGCCAGTGCAGCCGAGGGATTTTCGCCCAGACGCGGAATGCGGTATTGTCCGGGCCCGTTCGCATTGAGGGTTCCGATGCGCCAGGTCTGAAAGCAATAGCTGGAAACCAGGGCGGTTCCGGATGACGTGCCGCAATAGGTGCGCAGATTGACATTCTTCCCAAGCAGGGAAGTCCGGTATGCGTAAAAAGCGGCCGGAGTCCGCGAAACAAGCGGACGCGCCGGGCATTCCAGAATTCCCGGATTCCAATATTTCGGAACCACCAGCAGTTCATCCCTCCAGTATCCGCGGGTCGTTCCATTGTCGTAGGCCAGGAGGATATTGCTCAGCCGATCCACTTCCGAATAGCCGTAGTTGCCGCTCTTGTAGGGAATGAAGTCCTGATTGTCGCTGGCATAGAGCAGGACTCCGGAGGATGCCTGTTTCATGTTCGCGATGCATTTGATCCTTTTTGCCAGATCTCTGGCTTTGTTCAGCGCCGGCAGCAGCATTGCCGCCAGAATGGCGATGATGGAAATGACCACCAGGAGCTCTATCAATGTAAAACTCTTCTGCCTTGAACTTGATTTTAAACCGCACATTTTCTGCCTCCGTTATTTTATGGCTGCATCAGGTCGTGCTTCAGAGTCAGCCGTCTTGTAAAAATATTTCATTTCCATCGGCACAGCCGCAATCATCGCTACCGTGCATCCGCCTTCCGGTCCAGCAGCATCGGTTCAAGCATTTCACGCACAGGAGCAATCGGATTCCGGATGACCTCCAGCATGAAATTCAGCAAATGCCTGGAAAAATCCGGAGAATTCAACAGCCGGATGACTGCTGAATCCGCAGGCGGCAGACCAAGCAGGTCGAATTCGGCAATCGGGACCTTGGTCTGCATTCTGATCGCAGCAGTGTATCGGGAATTGCAGGAAAGCACGGCATCCGCTCCGGACAGTGCGGAAAAGTCATCTGTTATCTGCGGAGGCATGTCAAGATCTTTCATGAAATCCGAATAGACGTGGAACATATCTGCCGTATGATTGCCTTCAGCAAGTTCTTCCGGGCAGCAGAAGGTAATCCTGCGATGCCCTTTCCCGATCAGATATTTCATCGCCATTCCTGTTCCGGAACGGACGTCGTTCAGCATGCGGTTGAAGCCGTTCCATTTCGGTCCGCGCGCTTCGACCAGCACCATCGGCAGGCCGCTGCTGCGGATCAGTTCCAGTTCCGCAAGGCCGCTGTCGGGCGGGTCAAATGCGATCAGGCCGTCGAGACTGAACTTTGTAAAATCGTAAGGAGGGTCGGATTTCGGAAACAGCGGAAGTTTTATATCGAATTCAGCCGATGCTCTCAGAAGATGTGAAATGAAATTGTAGTGCATGGGGCTCTGTTCGGCCGTCAGTGCCAGCCCCATTGTCGGCATGTAGACGCCGATATTGAGCACGCGCCGCACCGCTGCGCCGGGAACATCGGCTACAAGGGTTGCCCGCCCGTTCTTCCTCAGGATCAGGCCCTCGAGGGCGAGACGCTGCAGCGCTTTCTGCGCGGTATGGTAGCCGATTCCGAAGCGCGCCGTCAGCACAGGCGTCGAGTCCAGAATGTCGCCGGCGCGCAGCGCACCGCTCATAATGGCGTTGCGCAGCGTGTTGTAGATTCCGGCATCGGCCGATGATGGATTTCTTGTCATTTTTCAGAACCTTTGCTGATCCTTTGCTGTAATTATAACACACCCCCGATGTTTTGTCAAGCATGTTTTATATTTTTTTCTGTGAAATATTCTGCAGATCATACAGGCGGTTGATCGCAGTTATGAAA
>CAZHPP010000486.1:0-3267 GCA_964534535.1 uncultured Victivallales bacterium
CGGTCTGGATTTTGTTGCAGGCGGTTTCGCAGCGGCGGCACATGATGCACTTGTCGAGGTCGCGGGCGATCGCCTTGCTGGAGAGGTCCTTGTTGTAGGTGGACTGGGCGCCCTTGTAGATCAGCTGGTGGAGCCCCATTTCCTGCGCGAGGCTCTGGAGCTGGCAGTTCTGGTTCTTCGGGCAGATCAGGCAGTCCTTCGGGTGGTCGGAAAGGATCAGGTCGAGGATGGTGCGTCTGGCGTTGATGGCGCGGAGGGAGTTGGTCTTGACCTCCATGCCTTCCATGACGGGGGTGCTGCATGCGGGGGCGAGGTTGGGGCGTCCCTTGACCTCGACCATGCACACGCGGCAGGAGCCGTTGCGGAATTCTACGTTGAAGCAGTCCATCTTGAGGTGGCAGAGCGTGGGAATGCGGATGTCGAGCTTTTCCGCCGCTTCGAGAATGGTCGTTCCGGCCTCCACACTGACCGGCTGATTGTTGATCTTGAGATTAATCATTTTCATAGTGTTGGGGTACTCCGGTTATCAGTGCTTTTCAATGGCGTGGAACTTGCAGTTCTGGAAGCAGACGCCGCACTTCAGGCAGCGGCTCTGATCGATAACGTGTCTGGCCTTGCGTTCGCCGGAAATGCAGTTCGCCGGGCAGCGCATCTTGCAGAGGCCGCATCCGACGCACTTGTCCGTGATTTCGTAGTGGATCAGCTTCTGGCAGACACCCGCGGGGCAGCGGCCTTCCTTCACGTGGGCGAGATACTCGTCCATGAAGTTGTTCATGGTGGAAAGCACCGGGTTCGGCGAAGTCTGGCCAAGTCCGCAGAGCGCCGTGTCCTTGATGGTCTGGCCGAGCGATCTGAGCTGGTCGAGCATCTGCATGGAGCCGCGGCCTTCGGTGATGGCCGTGAGCATTTCATACAGGCGCCGGTTGCCGATGCGGCAGGGCGTGCATTTGCCGCAGGATTCGTCGAGCGTGAATTCCAGGAAGAACCGCGCGATGTTCACCATGCAGTCGTCCTCGTCCATGACGATCATGCCGCCGGAGCCCATCATCGAGCCGATGCTCTTCAGGGCCTCGTAGTCGATCGGCATGTCAAGGTTCTTGGTGGTGATGCAGCCGCCGGAAGGTCCGCCGGTCTGAACCGCCTTAAAGGCCTTGCCGTCCTTGATTCCTCCGCCGATTTCAAAGATGATCTGGCGGAGCGTGGTGCCCATGGGGACTTCCACAAGTCCGACCTTGGAGACCTTTCCGGCAAGCGCGAACACCTTGGTTCCGGCCGAACCGGCCGTGCCGATCGAATGGAACCACTGCGGGCCCTTGCGGATGATCTGGCAGAGGCAGGCGTAGGTTTCCACGTTGTTGACGACGGTCGGGCGCTTCCAGAGTCCCTGGACCGCCGGGAACGGCGGCTTCACGGTGGGTTCGCCGCGGTGGCCTTCGATCGAGTGGATCAGCGCGGTTTCCTCGCCGCAGACGAACGCGCCTGCGCCGTACTTGATTTCAATTCTGAAGTCCCAGCCGCTTCCGAAGATGTTCTTTCCGAGAAGCCCGCGCTCCTCGGCCTGGGCGATTGCGATCTGCAGCCGCTTGACCGCCAGAGGATATTCGGCGCGGATGTAGATCACGCCGACGTGCGCCCCGATGGCGAATCCGCCGATGACCATGGCTTCGAGCACGGCATGGGGGTCGCCTTCGAGCACGGCGCGGTCCATGAATGCGCCCGGGTCGCCTTCGTCGGCGTTGCAGATGATGAACTTTTCGCCTTCGGGCTGGTCATGGGCAAACTGCCATTTCTTGCCTGTGGGGAATCCGGCGCCGCCGCGGCCGCGGAGTCCGGAAGCGAGAACCAGGTCGATGACCTGCTGGGGCTTCATGGTGGTGAGCACCTTCGCCAGGGCGGTGTAGCCGTCGGCGGCGATGTACTGGTCGAGGTCTTCGGGGTTCAGTCTGCCGGTGTTGCGGAGCGCGATGCGGCACTGAAGTTCGCCCTTGGCGGGCTTTTCGAATTCGGGGTAGTACCAGGTGCGGGTGATCGTGCGGGTGCCGGGAGCGGGCGCGGCAACGCCGGCCGCCAGAATTCCGGAAACCTGCTGCGTGGTGACGTCGCCGTAGATGATCTGCTTTCCGGTGGCGTTCTCAAGCATCATCATGCAGGGCTCGGCATAGCAGAGGCCCATGCATCCGACTTCGCGGACCTGGATGGCGTTCTCCAGATTGCGGTCCGCAATTTCCTTGTAGACCGCTTTCAGAACGTCCGTCGTTCCTGCCGCGATTCCGCACGTGCCCATGGAAACGAGCAGGGTGAGCGGCGGATGCGGAATGGAAGTGAGCTTTTTCTGAAGCTGCGCCAGCTGTTCCGGCGTTTCAATCCTGACTGCTGAAGACATATAGGTGATCCTTCCTTCGATATTCGATTAATCTTTGCAGGCGGCGATGACGCCTGCAACTTTTTCGGCCGTCATGTGCGCATAGACGCGGTCGTTCACCATGCATACCGGCGCGAGCGAGCAGGCGCCGACGCAGCGGAGCGTGCCCAGGAAAATTCTGCCGTCCGGGGTGGTCTGGCCTTCGCTGATCTTCAGCTGGCGCTTGAACTCTTCCAGAACCTTGGTCGCGCCCTTCACAAAGCACGCGGTTCCCGTGCACACATTGATCTTGAACTTGCCGACCGGCTGATCCGTAAAGTAACTGTAGAAGCTGATCACGCCGTACACTTCCGAACGCGGAATGTGAAGCTTGCGCGCCACAAATTCCTGAACTTCTTCCGGAAGATACCCGAAGATGTGCTGGGCGCGGTGAAGAATCTGAATCAGGAAACCGCTCCGGCGGTCCGGTATGGCGTCCACATCGAGAGAGCCGATGTACTGGTCCAGTTCGTCAAATTTCGCCTGCATTTCCTTCGTCCGCTTGGGAGCCCCCGAACCATTGCAACACTGACAGCTCATTGTTATTCCTTCCTCCTTGGAATTTTCATGAATTTCGATCAGGTTCCAGATATTCTATTGGATATAATAATATCTTCTTTTTCAAAATACAAATCATTTTTCCGTAAAAAATGAACTTTTTAAGTATTTTTTTATCCAGAAAAACAGATTGGATAGAGAAATATTTATCTATTCTGATTCTGCAGCGACAGAAAGCGGGCAAGGCAAAAAAATGCACCCGTGTGATGTCCGACCTGCCGGACCAGTCGGACAAGACTGCCCAAACTCCGGTTCCGTTCGTCAGACATGTCGGACAAGTCGGACTCGTCCGACAAATGAGTGGAAGA
>CAZHPP010000487.1:0-3257 GCA_964534535.1 uncultured Victivallales bacterium
TATCTGCTTTCTCTCTTTTTGATTGGATGATCTATGTTTGATTGCAATTTAGTATGAATCCATTCTGGTTCCATCTGGACAATCTTCTGCTTCACGCCGCTGCGGCAGTATTCCTTTTCCTGATCGTGCGGCGGCTGGGCGTGCGTCCGGTCTATGCGTTTCTCGCGGTCCTTTTATGGGCGCTGAATCCGCAGAAGGTTGAATCCGTCGCCTGGCTCGCGGAGCGCAAGGATGTCTTGTGCGGCGTCTTTTCGTTTGCCGCCGTCTGGTGCTTCCTGCGCGCATTTTCAAGGCGGAAGATTTCCTGGGCCGCGGGGATCCTCTGCGTATGCGCCCTGTTTTCCAAGCCCTCCGCGGCCGCGATTCCCGGTGTCCTGCTTGTTTACGCGGTCTGTCTCGTCCTCCGGAAGCGCGTAACCTTCCGGAAGGCCGCTGGGCTCTGCGCAGCGCCTCTGCTGATCTTTTTTGCAGGATTTCTCTGGGCATGGCACGTCACGGCAAAAACGAACCCCGGACATTTCGAAACCAATCTTCTGGTTCCGTTCTCCAACCTGTTCCGCTACCCCCTGACCGCGCTTGTGCCGTATGACCTGAATCCGGTTTACCCCACCATTGGCATGTGGTCCGACATTCTTCCCGTCATCGCGGCCGGAGTTGTGCTTCTCTGCCTGTTCCTGATTGCGGCCGTCAGGCTGAGATTCGGCGGGGAATGGATTCTGTGCGTCCTGCTGATCGTGGGAGGCACCTCCGTTCCCGTTCTGGAACTCTGGAGACTCGGCCCCTTCGATTTCTGCGACCGTTACAACTATCAGATCTCCGCCGCCGTGCTCGCGGTCTGCGCCATCCTGGCGGGACGCGCTGTCCGCATGGTTCCGAAGTCCGGACGCATCCTCATTCCGCTTTTCACGGTCTGGGTTCTGGTCTTTGCTTTCATGACGGCCGCATACCTCCCCGTCTGGCGGGACATGGATTCGCTTTCCAAAAGCATTATCCGCCGGGAAGGACGAATCAACGGCAAAGGATTCGAGATGGCGCTCGTAACCGCGTTCCGTACGGAAAACCGGGCGTATCTTGTGGAAATTCTGGACGACCTTCCGCGTCTGGACCCGTATCAGAAAGACTACTCTGCCGGGCGCTCCGTGACGAAGCAGTTCCTGCTCGGGCATCTCGCCATGACCGCCGGAAAATTCAGCGAAGCGGCAAAAATTTTTGCCGACCTGCGTTCGGAAATGCTCTCGAATCCGGAAAGTCTCTTCCCGTGGGAAGGAATCCTGAACGTCTTCTATCATGATTACGCCGTGATGGAAAATTACAGGGGAAACATTCCGTCTGCCGTGAATTTTCTGAAAAAAGAACTCGCCGTGCTGGAAAAGAAACATGACCGCAGCATGCGCTATTACTGCGCCGCCGCGATGAAGGCCGATCTGGAAAAGGACAATGCCGCGCTGCTCAAAGCCTGGAGAAACATCCTTCAGCTGAACCCGGCCATGCGTCCGCAGTTCGAACGCGTGAAAAAGGCAAAAGGGCTCTGAACCGGCGACTCATTTTTCCGGCAGGATGACCGCCGCGCTGAGGGAAAAGGTCCGGGGTTTCCCGGCCAGTTTCCGGAACCAGGCCGGCACTGCGCGTTCAAATTCGCGGGTTCCGAGCCGGACGATCTTCTTTCCGGGAAACTGCGGATTGAATTCGCTGTCCCAGACCGCCACGGCGCCGCGCCGCATCACGTCGTCCATGCGGATCCAGGGGCAGTATTCCGTCTTGGAGTCGAAAAATGCCGCGGGATGGTCTTTCCCGTAAAAGGTCTGATTGCAGGCTTCGCGGCGCAGGGCGATCACATAATGCATCCTGGTTCCGGTGAGGAAGTTCCATTCGGAGTCAAGCCACCGCGCGACTTCGCGCCCGTCATAGGTTTCGTAGGCCATGCCCCTGCGGAGATAGGGGCGCCTCACGAGTTCTTCAAATGCGAAGATCAGCACGGAAACCGTCAGAAGGACAGCAAAGGCATTGCACAGGATCCGGAACTTCGACTTCCCGATCTCCGGATGAAAAATCAGCAGGACGAACAGCCCGGAAGCAATGAAATACGGCGTGGTCCACGAACGCAGGACTTCGCCGCCAGCAGCCAGGGAGAACAGAAGCGAGCACGCTGCAGGGCCGAATGCGGCCGCGGAAAGGAATGCCGCATCAAAGCCGGAGACGCAGTTCTTCCTGACGCCCCGGCCGAGAAACAGGAACGCAATCCCGAACGGGATCAGCAGGACCGTGCTGAAATCGAGCAGGAATTTCAGCGGGTTCCGCAGATGGTCGATCCATTCGGTGCGTTCGAGGCCGGCACGCATGGACGCATACCGGAACGAGATGAAGTCGTTTTCAAAAAGCCAGAACACGTTCGGGAGACAGATCAGCGCGAAGACCGCGGCGGCAAGATACGGGCCGGGCGTCTTCCAGACTTTTCTTCCCGGAACGGTGAAGATCAGCAGTGCGCCGAGCGGGACCAGCAGAGCGCAGGCGAGATATTTGGTCATCATGGCCAGCCCGGCCGACAGACCGAGCACGAGCCAGTCCGTGATCCTGCCGTCCAGAACCGCCCGGTAGAAGAAGAGGATGCAGACGGCCCAGAGCCCGATTTCCATCACATCGTCGTTGAATTCGGCGGCCGAATGGGAAAAGAACGGAATTGCGAGCATCAGGAGCACAGCGGCAAAGGCGCAGACGGAATCCCGGAAGATGCGTTTCCCCAGAAACCAGACGCAGAACGCAGCGCCCGCCACGGAAATCTGACTCAGAAGATAGGTGATTCTCTCCGACGGAATCAGGTTCCATATCCCATAGGTCAGCCATGCGCCGAAATAGGGATTCTTGTCATATCCGAGCTGGAGATGCTGTCCCCAGGCAAAATTTTCGGCGACGTCGATGTAGGCGTTCGCCACGCAGAGCGACGGCAGAACGGTCCACAGGACCAGCCAGGACAGGACGAAGAACGGGAAGATGCGTTCGAGCTTTGCGGAATCCGGAGCCGAACGGTCCGAATCGATCCATGCGCGCCAGGCGCGGAACGGGTGCAGCATGAGGGTCTCTCTCCTTATGATCCCATGAAGGTATTTTAGTTTTCCGGAATATTTTCGGGTAATATAAATTCGTCATGCGTAATTTCAAATCACGGACTGTAAAAAAATGAAAAATTAACGAATAAATTACCCCGCCCAAGGGGCGAGGTATCCGAAAGACATTCCGTCATCCATGTATCTGTTGTGTGT
>CAZHPP010000488.1:0-3255 GCA_964534535.1 uncultured Victivallales bacterium
TTTCCACTTTTATACATTGCTGCACGCCTGAAAATACTTTTGGCAGGCATATCCCCTGACACTCCATGGAGCAAAATCCGACAATCTGCTGACTTCCATCATTGAGAATTGCAATTACTATCATATCAGGATGATTCACAGCGGACGCTCCAATGCCGGATGGCTGGACGGTCACTCGGAACCTGTGACAACCCGTTCCATCCTGAAGAATATCGATGAATACGTCGCCGGAGGGCGCGACCGCCATTTCGGAACTTTTCTCTACTGGTAACCCAAAAGGAAGAATTAAAATGTTCAAAAGATTTATTATCACCGCCGGTTTTTTTTTCTGCATGGGGCTTTCCGCCGCAATGCTGGCTGAGAACGGACAAACGGAATATGTAATTGCCGTGGGAGAATCGCCCATGCCTGCGGAAAGGACTGCCGCATCCGAACTGGCACGCTATCTTGAAAAGATCACAGACGCAAAATTTGAAATTGTCAGGGAAGCAGAGACCCCCGCAGGGAAAAAGGCGGTTTTCGTCGGGCATACGAAATTCGCTGTCAGGCACGGCATTGATGTTTCAAAACTTCATGATGAAGAATGGATTGAAAAACTTCTCCCCGACGGGAATCTGATTCTTACGGGCGGACATGCAAACGGAATTCTTTATTCCGTCTTTGACTTTCTGGAAAAACAGGGCGGCTGCCGCTGGCTGGATGCAAAACAGGAAGTCGTACCGCATAAAAAGGCATTCCCACTGAATGGTTTGAACATCCGGAAAGAACCGGCGTTCCGGCTGCGCATGATTTTCGATCTCTGCGACTGGTACCCTGATTCCATTGCGTTCAAGACGAAGAACAAGGGGCATGCCTATGCGAACGCCGAATGGGGAGGCGGGTTCCGCTATGGACGTCCGGGACAGCATCACACCTTCCACTTTTACAGCAGCCGTTTCCCCGCGGGCAGGGAAGACTGGTTTTCCCTTGACAGAAACGGGAAGCGGCTTCATGCAAAGAACGGCATCGGCCCCGGACAGATTTGCATGACCAATCCCGATGCAAGGAAAGCCGTACTCGATACACTCCGCGAATTCATCCGGAAAGACCGCCAGGAGGCTGCGGAAAAAGGCTGGGCCCCCCCCGTTATTTATGATATTTCACAAAACGACAACATCAATCCCTGCGTCTGCGCTTCCTGCAGGGCCCTTGCGGAAAAGGAAGGCTCCTATTCCGCGCCGCTGATTGATTTCATCAATTACCTTGCTGCGGGAATTGCAAAGGAACATCCGGAAATAACGGTCAGGACCTTTGCCTATGACTGGGGAATCAATCCGCCAAAAACGATCCGGCCGGCCTCCAATGTGCTCATCCATCTTGCAGTCCTGGGCGCGGAGTTCGGGGGGAACGAACGCCGGGACACGATGCGTCCTCTTTCCGCAAAGACCAATGCGTATGCCCTCAATCTTCTGAAAACATGGGGAACAATTTCAAAGATCGGAATGTGGGATTACTGGACGCTCTACTCAACGGATTTTCCGTCGCCGTACAGCAATGTTTCTGTCATTGCAGAAAATATAAGGCTTTGCCGCGATTTCAAAGTGACCGATATGTTCATTGAAAACGAGATCAATCCATATCTCAGTTTTTTCCCGCTCAAACGGTATCTTGGATACAAGCTGCTGGAAGACCCTTCCATCGATGACAGGGCTGTTGTTTCCGAATTCATAAATCTTTATTATGGAAAACCTGCCGCACCGTTCATGCTGGAACTGCTTGAATACATGGAACGCCGCCAGAATGAAATCAAGGGGCCATTCGCCAAAAAATACATCACTCTCAGGGAATATCTCGACCGCGATTTTTTCATCCGATCCTTCGGGCTTCTCGACAAGGCGGAGGCCGCGGTCAAGGGTGATTCCGCAAGAACGGACAATATCCGCCGCGAGCGCATTCCGTTCCTTTCCGCACTGTTTCTACGCTGGCCGATGATTGACGGGATCGAAAAAGATTTCCAGTTCGGGTCGATGCTGAAACAGTTCGAAACCGAGATGGTAAAAACGATAAAATACTATCACATGGACCTCCCTCCTGAAAATTTTTATACCAGGCAGATGAACCATTTCAAAAAGATGGACGTTCAGTTCCGGTCAGCAGATCTCAAAGTCCCCGTGCCGGAGCGCTTCCGGGGTAAACGGGTCATTTCCGTCTCCTGGCCTTATTTCCTGCTTTCCGGAAAGGCGCGGATCGAAAACGTGCCGGGAGCGGTAGGCGGCAAAGCCGCCGTACTCGGTCCGGATTCTCCGGGAAGAACAAAAAACGGCAGAACGGATTTCGGAATTTATAATTCAAACAGGGCTGCCGTCGAAATATCGCGTGCAGTGAAAAATTCCGATCTTCCGAAAACAGAAAAATTCCAGCTGTATTTCATCGGAACCGTCTATTTCCGGAATCCGCTGGGCCGACTCTACTGCGGGTCATCCTGGGGAATTCAATGCAGTCTGCTGCCGGTCATCGAAGAAGGCAAAGCATTCGATGTCTATGTTTCCGCCAGATTTTCCGGTCCGGATTATTATCCCGGTTCAAAATCCCCCTGCGCCCTTGCCGTCGATTATGCCATTTTTGTGGAAAACAAAGAGTTCGAACCCATGCCGGAAAAGGTGGACGTGAAGACTCCTCCGGAATTTTCCGGACGGAATGTCACTGTGCATGCATGGAACGCGTTTGTGCCGCATGGCTCGTCAAAGCTCGTCAG
This sequence comes from uncultured Victivallales bacterium, assembly GCA_964534535.1. Taxonomy (GTDB): domain Bacteria; phylum Verrucomicrobiota; class Lentisphaeria; order Victivallales; family UBA1829; genus CAZHPP01. The sequence continues at coordinate 2,735 of CAZHPP010000488.1, forward strand.
GGATTCTTCCGCCGCGGGCGGAAAAGCCTTTTTCCTTCCTCTCACAAATGCCGTAAAAAACGGCGCCGCTGATTTCGGCGTCTATCATCCCGGTTCAAAAAAAGTTCTGACTTCGGCACGGGTCCTCATGGCGAATGTTCATGATGAAGCATGGCATCTTGTGAAAGTCGGTGAATTCACGATGCCGGAAGGGAAGGTATTCTTCTACGGAGGCGCCAGCTGGGAAACACAATGCCCGCTTTCTTCCGCCGGAAATGCCGGAAAATCATTTGAACTCTTCACCTCAGTCCGGTTCACAGGAAGAACTGAAAACCACGGACCGGATCAAACTCACGGAATGTTCTGCGATTACATTCTCCTCGTAAAAAAATAAAAAATTCTTTTGTTCTCTGAAAGGAACAGACAAACTATGCACCAACTCTCTTACGGCGTCTATCTTGACCGCGTGCTCGCCGGATGGGTCGGCAAATCCATCGGCGGCGTGATCGGCGCACCCTTCGAATGCCATAAACAGTTCAACA
>CAZHPP010000489.1:0-3247 GCA_964534535.1 uncultured Victivallales bacterium
TGTCCGGGGAACTGTCCGTTGCGGACATTAAGGCAAACGAATAAATGATGATTTAATGAAAGGAAAATATTACATGTCAAATGAATTTGAAAAAAACAAAACAGATAACGAGGATGCTGTATTGGTATCGTCAAGTTCATTAAAAGAATTAAAAAAAGCATATCCCAATTACTTTATAGATCCAGGAGATTTTTTAAAGCAATTAAACCGAATTTTAAAAAACTATGGGTTAACTGAAATAGTTGTTCCTCACGCGAATTCGGAGGGTTGATTATGTACACAGAAGCCAATTATGAAAATGCGGTGATTGAGATATTCCGCGACACACTGGGGTATGATTATGTTTATGCTCCTGACCTCGTGCGCGATTTTGCCGATCCGCTTTATTCCGGCGAACTGTTGACGGCGTTGCGTCAGGTCAACCCGACGCTGCCGGAAAGCGCCATCACCGAGGCCGTCTATAAACTGCGGAATTTCGAGGGCGGCTCTGCGCTTCAAAAGAACATCCAGTTCATGGACTATCTGCAGAACGGCGTTTCGGTTAACTATTTTGACAATAAGGAACAGCGCGCCTCACTGGTGCGGCTGATCGACTATGAACACGTCGAGTGCAACTCGTTTATCGTCGCCAATCAATGGACCATCGTCGAAAACAGCGAAAAACGCCCGGATGTACTGGTGTTCGTCAACGGCTTGCCGATCGTCGTATTCGAGCTGAAATCCCCGTCCCGCGAAGAAACCGACGCTTCCGAAGCATTTCTGCAACTGCGGAACTATATGCACGAAATTCCATCGCTTTTCATCTACAACGCATTCCTCGTGATGAGCGACCTCGCCATTTCCAAAGCCGGCACGATCACCGCCGAAGAAGACCGCTTCATGGAGTGGAAAACCAAGGACGGCAGTTACGAAAATACGCAGTTCGCCCAATTCGATACCTTCATTGAGGGAATCTTCGACAAGGCACGTCTGCTTGACATTATCAAAAATTTTATCTGCTTTTCCGGGCCGGAAGCCAAAATTCTGGGCGCCTATCATCAATATTTCGCGGTCAAAAAAGCGGTCACATCTACTGCAAAAGCGACCAAAACCGACGGAAAGGGCGGCGTATTCTGGCACACGCAGGGGAGCGGGAAATCGCTGTCAATGGTGTTCTACGCCCATCTGCTCCAGCAGGTTCTCAACGCGCCGACCATCGTGGTTCTGACCGACCGCAACGACCTTGACGATCAGTTGTTCGGCCAGTTTGCCAAGTGTTCAGACTTTTTACGGCAGACGCCCCAGCAGGCGGAAAGCCGCGAACATCTGAAGAAACTTCTCCAAGGGAGAGAAGCCAACGGCATTATCTTCACCACTGCGCAGAAATTCGAGGAAAGCGACGAAACTCTTTCCGACCGCCACAATATCATCGTCATGGCGGACGAGGCGCACCGGAGCCAGTTCATCGACGAAAAGGTGGATGCCGAAACCGGACGCATTCAAAAGTCGTTTGGGTTGATTATCCGCGAAAGTCTGCCGAATGCAACCTACATCGGCTTCACCGGAACGCCGATTTCATCCAAAGACCGTTCCACGGTTGAAGTATTCGGAAACTATATCGACATCTACGATATGACGCAGGCGGTCGAGGATGGCGCAACCCGTCCGGTTTATTACGAAAGCCGCGTCATCCACCTCAAGCTGAACGAAGATATTCTCCGGCTCATTGATGCCGAATACGACCTTATGGCGGAGAATGCCGAACCGCATGCTATCGAAAAGAGCAAAAAAGAACTCGGCCAGATGGAAAGCATCCTCGGCGCGGAGCAAACCATTTCCGCGCTGTGCGAGGATATTGTTAAGCACTACGAACAGAACCGGGCGCACGAACTGACCGGCAAGGCGATGATCGTCGCCTATTCCCGCGCAATCGCCATGAAAATTTACCGAAAACTGCTGGAACTCCGCCCCGGCTGGACGGAGAAAGTCGGTGTGGTCATGACCGAAAGCAACAAAGACCCCGAAGAGTGGCGTGGTATCATCGGCAATAAGCATCATCGCAACGAAATGGCGCTTAAATTCAAAGACAACAAAGATCCGTTGAAAATTGCCATTGTCGTAGACATGTGGCTCACCGGTTTTGACGTGCCGTCTCTCGCCACGATGTATGTTTACAAACCGATGTCCGGCCACAACCTCATGCAGGCCATTGCCCGCGTCAATCGCGTGTACAAGGACAAAGAGGGCGGACTGGTGGTCGATTACGTTGGCATTGCTTCCGCATTGAAACAGGCGATGAACGATTATACCAACCGCGACAAACATAACTACGGCGACACGGATATTGCAAAAACCGCGCTCCCGAAATTCGTGGAAAAACTGGAAGTCTGCCGCGATCTGTTCCACGGCTTCGACTACTCCGGGTTCATGCGTGAAGATTCAACGGATCTTGCACGAGCCAAAGCAATCAGCGGTGGCGTCAATTTTCTTTCCGCCGTCGATAAAGAGAAAAACAAAGCCGCATTTGTCAAAGAAGCACTGCTCCTGCGTCAGGCGTTGTCGCTTTGCCGCTCCCTGCTGAATGCCGAACAACGTTTTGAAGCCGCGTATTTTGAAGCGGTTCGCACCATGCTGACCCGCATTTCCGGCGACGGAAAACCGCTTTCGTTAAAAGAAATCAACAGCCGCATCAATGAACTGTTGAAGGCGAGTATTCAAAGCGAAGGCGTTATCAATCTGTTTTCCGATGTGAACACGGGCTTTTCGCTGTTTGACCCGAATTTTCTTGACGAAATCGCCAAGATGAAAGAGAAAAACCTTGCAGTGGAAATTTTGAAGAAGTTGCTTGCGGAACAGGTCTCTCTCTACCGGCGAACCAATTTAGTCAAATCAGAAAAGTTTTCGGAACTTCTTTCCAAAGCTATGAAAGCATATCTCAACGGAATGCTCAGTAACGAAGAAGTGATTGCCGAATTGATGAAAATGGCCAAGGACATGGCGAAAGCTCACGCCGAAGGCGACGCAATGGGGCTTTCGGATGAAGAAATGGCGTTTTACGATGCGCTGACGCGTCCGGAAGCCATCAAGGATTTCTACCATAACGACGAACTGGTTTCAATGACCCGCGAATTGACCGATCTGCTCCGCAAAAGCCGCACGATTGACTGGCAGAAAAAGGAGTCCGCACGCGCCGGAATGCGCCGAATGGTAAAGAAACTGCTCAAAAAATACAAATATCCGCCGGAAGGCATGGACGATGCCATTGCAA
>CAZHPP010000490.1:0-3243 GCA_964534535.1 uncultured Victivallales bacterium
GATCTCGTCTGCAGGAATTTTTCCGCCGAAAATGGATTGAAGGAATTCTTCCCCCTCCGTTCCTGTGCATTGGTGGCGGTTGACGACCAGCGTTCCGCCGCCTTTCAGGAACCGGGTAAATTTCTCTTTCTGGGCGGCGGTAAACTGATTATGGGCAATGAGGATTAAAAGCGAGTAATCTTCCGGATTCCAGGGAGCGCGGGAATAGATGAGGTCGACCGGTCCGAACGGGGTGCCGGTGTTCTGCCGGACCGTGTACATTGCATTGCCGAAATCGGGGAAGAAAACGTTAAAAAGTCCGTAGTCCTTATAGCCGGATTCGGTTCCCCATTCGGAAACAGTCTTCTTTTCCGCGAGGGCATATGGGTCCTGATTCCAGGTCATGGAAAGGCCATACTTCCGAAGATCGTCCCCTTCCGGAGCGATCGGAGAGGAGTCGCCAAGTCCCCGGATGACACCGATGCGGGTCACGGGATAATTGATCCGCGGATGTTTTTTCAGGAAACAGTTCAGTGCATACATGCCCGGCCGCGGGAAGGCCTCGTGCCCGATGATCGTGGCGCCGTTGAAAAAGCTGTGATAATAAAGCTTGTTCATGTCGGCCAGCTCATAGGTCTGTTTCCTCTCGCGGAATGAACCGCTTTCACGGGCGAAGGCGCCGACAGTATTTTTCAGATCGGACATTGTTCCCCAGTCAAGATCGGCCGGGAGCCAGGAGTATTCTGTAACGGAGACGCCGAAGCGTTTTCCAAAGGCGCGCGCATCGCCGCGGAGAGCCCCGGAAGCAATCTGAATGTTCTGTCCCCGGAAAAGCTGGGAGAGCAGAAGATCCACTCCGGCGGCGAACTGCGGGCCCGGCACTCCGAGATTGTCCCAGGCGAACACCCCTGCGCGGGCCGGGACCCAATAATCAAGATACTGGCGCATCGACTCGACGAAGATGTCGTCGGCTTCCGCCCGGCTCTTCGGTTTGCGGGGGAAACTGCCCAATGCCTGGCCGCGGCCCATTCCCCATTCCGAGATCTCCATCATGACGGTATCCGGATATTTCCAGAAAAAATACCGGTACTGTTCGCGGGTGTAATCACCGGAATGATAGCGGTATCTTGGAAATTCGCTCCGTCTGGAATAGGGCAGGGGATGGGAAATCTTCAGATAAATGACGCCGTTTCTTGAGGCGATGCAGCTGGCCAGTTCGTCGGTTGTCTGCAGTTTCTGCGGCCAGGGATCAATGAATCTGATCCCCAGCTGATCGTAGGAATAGTCATCCGGAAGCCATGGACTTTTCGGAATATTCAGAAACTTGCTCCGGGGCAGGCGCATTTCAATGGGGCCTTTGATGGTTGTTCCAATCAGCATGCGGCCCTTTTCGCCTTTGGCATCCAGACGGCGCACGTCCCACGGAGTCCTGCTGCGGGGAGTCGTTTCCGCCGCGAGGATCTGATCGGCATGACGGAGACGGATTCCGGCGATTCCTTCCTTCCGGGAGGCAATGGCGGAATTCAGGGTGGATGCGTAAGTGCCGATCCTGTCTCCATGAAACGCGGGCACGCCCGGCTCCGGTTTTTCTCCGGTCAATCCGGCAAGGCCTTCATATTCCAGATTGATCTCGATGTATTTTTCGTAAAGCCGGAGAATTTCCGTCATTTTTTCAAAGGGGGCCGCGACCTTGATCCGCGGCGCGCTGCCGATGATGACCGGAATCGAATCTCCGGTAATCCGCCCGTCTTTCCAGCGGAAGCGTACCGTGAGCCAGTGAAGTCCCGGTTCCAGTGTCGCCGGATTGACGACCGCCTGGGAATACGGCGGATTGCGCTGCGTGCGGACGACTTCCAGATCGACAAGATAATCCATGTTGACAAGACCGGCCATGTCGGTCCCATCGGTGACGGCGTGTATGACGGTCGGCTTCCTGACGGTCTGCCATTGCGCCGGAGAAACGATGCAGATTTCCCCGCAGAGGAGAAAGGCACAGCAAACAAGAACAGCGGTCGCGAATGTCTTCATGTCAGTATTTCTTTCCTTTCTCATAAATTCCAATCAGGAATATGTCGCCGTTGAACGGGAAATGACGGCTGCCCGATCGGTCGCCGATCACGGCCTGGCGGATTGCCGGACTCATGGGGCCTCCGGATTTCACCGTTACGGAACGGTTCAGTTCGCCGTCAATGTGAAACACCCCGGTCCGGCCGCCGTCCCATGAGAATTCCAGCGTGCATTTCTTCCCGGGTTCCGGAGAGTAGGGGCGTCCGGTAAATACAAGAGATTTCGTCCCGATCCCGATCATCGCAGTCGGTGTGATGGAGTCGTTTTTGGCGTTGCCCGCCAGGTAAACAGCAAAACCGTGATGTCCGGTCGGACTTTCTTTCTCTGGAGCACTCAGGAGATATTTGCTGTCCCAAAGCGTGTTTATTGCCGATTTGACGGCAGTCGGGCGCAGTCTGAAAACGGCGACAAAGCGGAACCCGTCTGCAGGGGAAAGCTCCGGTGCAGTCTTGCGAAGTGCATATCCTTCCTGCTGATCGGCGGGGCCGGAGGCAACGGAAAGGAATTTTTCCCCGCCGGAAGCGACGATCTTTGTTGCGCCGCATGGCGTGCCGGGATATTTTTCCAGGCCTGCTCCTGTGCCGAAGTTCCATTCGGCGGCCGTTTCTCCTGCGGTCATCGAACAGGCGAGGCAGAGCAGCAGGAAGAATGATGGTTTTGAATTTGTCATTTTATCTTACCCGGTAGCCGTTGACCAGCCACCAGTAGCGGTAGTCGTTGGAATAAGTGACTCCGTTGCAGGTCTCGGAAACATAATCCGGGCGTCTGGTGGCCATTTCCAGGAAGGTTTTTCCTCCGACATGTGTATCCATGTAGAGCAAATTGGTCCGGCCCTGATATTTTATTTTGCATAGTTCAAGGCTCGATCCGGAGACATCGGACGGATTGAATGCGACATTGCTTCCATGACGATAGTTGAATCCGGAAATGCTTCCTGCAAAACAGGTATTCTTGAAGGAATTGTCCCCGACCAGAATCGCGACGGAAGGTGTGGTCAGAATGTTTGTCTTCTTGGGATGCACCAGCCCGGTCGATGGGGGATTCAAGCCAGCCAGAAGAAGATTGATCGTGTAATGGGTATAAGAGTATTTCCCCTCTGCATAAGGGCCGAACGGGGCTCTTTCCGCCGGACAGATATAAGACCCCGTGGTTTTCTCGTTGCCCTCCCATTTGAGTCCATACCCTTTGGAAAAACCT
>CAZHPP010000491.1:0-3227 GCA_964534535.1 uncultured Victivallales bacterium
GCATCGCTGGCTGCGCGACCGCTTCTTCCTGCGCGCGGGCGACGACGGTTCGGCGGTGTTTGCCGAGATGGACCGCATGGCGGGCGCGGTCGCGGCGGGTGCCGACGGGCTGCTCTTCCATCCCTACCTGCAGGGCGAGCGTTCGCCGTACTGGGATCCGAAGCTCCGCGCGAGCTTCACCGGAGTCTCGATATCGTCGAAGAAGGGCGACTTCATCCGGGCGCTGTTCGAGGGCGTTGCGTTTTCGCTTCTGGACTGCTGCGGCGTAATCGAAGAGATGGGACTTCCTGTCAGAAGGGTCTTCCTGATCGGCGGCGGCGCGCGCGGGAAACTCTGGAGCGAAATCGTGTGTTCCGTATTCAACAGGCCGGCCCAGGTCCCGGTTCCGGGCGACGCCTCGTTCGGAACGGCGCTGATCGCCGGAACCGGCGCCGGGATCTTCCCCGACAGCGCATCCGCGGCGAGGAAGTGCCTCAGGATCGACCGCGGGATCGAACCGGATCCGGCGCTTGCGGAATTTTACCGCGGACAGTTCAGGACCTACAGGGAAATACACGACGCACTTGCGCCTGTTTACGCCCGAATTCAACATTAAGCCAGAAGTTTTTTTACCATAATCCCCAGGAGGATATTATGCAAGTTTCACAGGACAACTGCATGTACGAAATGATCCGAACGGAGCTTTCGGACATCGTAGGCGAAGCCAATCTCGGCACGCGGGACGCCGACAAGTTCGGCCATTCGATCGACTATTACTGGATTCCGGAAATGTGGCACGACCGCGGCATGGACACCAAGAAGCCCGATTTCGTCGTGCATCCGGCATCGGCCGAAGAAGTCGCAAAGGTTGTAAAGTTCGCGAACAAATACAACATTCCGATCGTGCCGTGGGGCGGCGGTTCCGGCTCGCAGGGCGGCGCGCTCCCCGTCTACGGCGGAATCGTCATCGACATGAAGCGCATGAACAAGGTCATTAAAATCGACCGCGAGTCGCTCACCGTGACCTGCCAGACCGGAATCATCGCGCGCCATCTCGAATGGGACTGCAACAAGGCCGGATTTTCCACGATGCACCTGCCCGCATCGATCTCCTGCGCCACGATCGGCGGATTCCTGGCCCACCGCGGCACCGGCGTGCTCTCCACGAAATACGGCAAGATCGAGGACATGGTGATGTCGCTCCAGGTCGTCACGCCCACGGGCGAGATCATCCGGACTCTCCCGGTCCCGCGCCACGCGTCGGGCCCGGACCTCACGATGCTCTTCCTCGGCAGCGAAGGCACGCTCGGAGTCATCACCGAAGTCACGCTGAAAATCCAGCCGCTCCCGGAAGCGCGCGAATTCCGCGCCTACATCTTCAAGGACTTCCACACCGCCATGAGCGCCGGAGCCGAACTCATGAGGAGCCGTCTCCAGCCCTGCGCCGTGAGACTCTACGACGAGACCGAAACCATCACGCATGTGCGCAAGGTCTTCGGAATCGAACTCGACAAGGGCGCATATCTGGTGTTCGGATTCGACGGACGCAAGGACATTGTGGCCTGCCAGATGAAATATGCCCGCGAGATCATGGAAGACAAATTCCACGGCAAGGACCTCGGCAGCAAGGGCGGCGACCTCTGGTGGGAGAACAAGTACAAGTTCTTCTATCCGCCGTTCATGTTCCACATGCCGCAGGCGTTCGGCACGCTCGACACCGTCGCGACGTTCACGAACATCGAGAACGTCTACTGGGCCATGAAGAAGACCGTGAACGAGAACTTCCCGCAGGCGCGGTTCATCGGACATTTCTCGCACTGGTACGAGTGGGGATGCATGCTTTACGCCCGCTTCATCTTCGAGGAGAAGGACGTGCCGCAGGACCCGCGCGAGGCCGCCGCGCTCTACAACCGCGTCTGGGACCTTGCGATCCGCGCCGCAATCGCCAACGGCGGCGTCATCAACGAACACCACGGAGTCGGACTCAAGCTCGCACGCTACATGAAGGACCTCTACGGCAATGCGATGCCCGTGCTTGAGGGAATCAAGAAACAGCTCGACCCGAACAACATCATGAACCCCGGAAAACTCGGATTCAAAGGAGTCTGAACAATGAATATCGACAAATTCACGGACGCAATCAAAAACTGCCGGTTCTGCTTCATGTGCCGCCACCTTTCGGCCATCGGCAACGTGACGTTCACGGAAGCCGACACGCCGAGAATCCGCGCCGCAATGATCTACGGACTCAAGGCCCATCCGGAATGGCTCAAGAATCCGGATTTCATCGACACGATCTACCGCTCCGACCTCAGCGCAGCCTGCCGCTTCCACTGCGTCAGCCACTTCGACGAGAACGGTCTGAACCTCGCAATGCGCGCCGACATCGTCGAGGCCGGACTCGCCCCCGACTATGTCAGGGCGATCGTCTCCGACCTCGTAAAGACGGAAAAATGGAGCGTCAAAGGCACGGGCAAAGTCCTCTGGTTCGAGGACATGTACACGGCCGAAGCCAAGGACGTCGCCAAGTCATTCGACAAGGTCATGAAGGCCAACAGAACCGCTTACCGCACCGTCACAGGCGGGTGCATCGGAAAGGCCCTGAAAGTCCTCGGATTCGTCAGGGAGTCCAAAGCCGCAGCAAAGAAGTTCGCCGGCTTCATCAACAGGCTCGGCGCGGAAACGCTCGTCGTCTCCAATCCGGCGGCATACGACGCCCTCGTGAACGACTTCAGGGAGTTCGGAATCAGGCTTGAGCCGAAGGTCATGCACTCCTCCGAATTCTTCACCGCGAACAAGTTCAGATTTTCGAAGAAGGCCGGAACGGTCTATTACCTCGAAAGCGACTTTCTGAAGAATTACAACGCGGAGCTTCCGTTCCCGAAACAGCTTCTGGAATCCATGAAGGCGAAGCTGGTCCAGTTCGGCACGAACAACGAGGAATCGTACACCTGCGGCGAAGGCGCCGTGGTGCTTCCGAAAATTTCCGCCGAAATCGTCGAAAAGCTCGCAAAGTACATCGAGGAACGTGCGGACAATCCGAAGAAGGACGTCATCGCAGTTGCCTCTCCCTACACAAAAATTCAGCTCGGGAAGTTCACCTCCCTCAACGTGAAGACGCTCGAGGAACTCGCCGCTGAAAACCTCTGAGGAGCCTGAAAAATGTCGCTCGTGACCATGAACGAACTGCTCCCCGCCGCGCGCCGCGAAAAGCGCGCGGTCGGAGCGTTCAATATCGCAAACTATGA
>CAZHPP010000492.1:0-3226 GCA_964534535.1 uncultured Victivallales bacterium
CTGCCATGCGAAGGTGTCCGGATAGAGCGCGGAAAGCTGCTTCTGGGTTTCCGCATAGGACTCGAAGTCGGCGAACGTCATGTAGAAGTCGGTCCGGAGGGAGTCGAGCAGCGGGTCAAAGACTCCGCGGTCGGCGGGCGAGAAGAAATTGTCCCGGATCAGCTGGATGGCGCGGGCGAGCAGCGGGTTCCGGTCGAGCCAGAGCTGCGGATTGTATCCGGAGGCACGGAGCTTCGCCACCTCCGCCACGTTCATTCCGAAGATGTAGATGTTGTCCGCGCCGACCTGGCTGCGGATTTCCACGTTGGCGCCGTCGAGCGTGCCGATCGTGAGGGCGCCGTTCAGGGCGAACTTCATGTTGCTGGTGCCGGAAGCTTCCGTGCCGGCCAGCGAAATCTGCTCGGAAATGTCGGCCGCGGGGATGATCTTTTCGGCCAGGGAAACCCGGTAGTTCGGCAGGAAGACGATCTTCAGGCGGCCGCGGATCCCCTCATCGCCGTTGACCGCGTCGCCCACGGCGTTGATGAGCCGGATGATGAGCTTGGCCATGAAATATCCGGGCGCGGACTTTCCGCCGAAGATGACGGTGCGCGGAACGAAATCGGCATTCGGGGAATCCTTGAGTTCCAGGTAGAGCGTGACGGCATGGAGAATGTTGAGGAGCTGGCGCTTGTATTCGTGAAGCCGCTTCACCTGGACGTCGAAGATGGAATCCGGGTCGACGGTGATTCCGAGCGTTTCGCGGATGTGCGAGGCAAGGTGTTCCTTGTTGAGATGCTTGGCCGCGGCCAGACGCTTCAGGATGGCCTTGTCGCCGGCGAACTTTTCAAAGTTCTTGAGCTCGTCGAGATGGTTCGGCCAGGTGTCGCCGATGCAGTCGGTGATGATGTCCGCGAGCGGCTTGTTGGCCTTCAGGAGCCAGCGCCGGGGCGTGATGCCGTTGGTCACGTTCACGAACTTGTCAGGGAAATATTCGCTGAAGTCGCGGAACAGTCCGTTCTTGAGGAGTTCCGTGTGAAGCTCTGCGACGCCGTTGACCCTGCCGCTCGCGACCACGCACATGTAGGCCATGCGGACCATCTTGTACGGCTGTTCCGCGATGATGGACATGCGCGCGAGGCGGGCGTTGTCGCCGATGTAGCGCATGGCGACTCCGCGCAGGAAGCGGAAGTTGATCTCGTAGATGATCTCAAGCTGGCGGGGCAGCAGTTTTTCCATGAGGGAGACGGGCCAGGTTTCGAGCGCCTCGCTCATCAGGGTGTGGTTGGTGTAATTGAAGACCTTCGTGGTGATCTGCCAGGCGTCTTCCCACTCGAATCCTTCGATGTCGATGAGGAGCCGCATGAGTTCGGGGATGGCGAGCGCCGGATGGGTGTCGTTGAGCTGGATCACGGCGAAATCGGGCAGATTGTGGAGATCGCATTCGTGGAATTTCATCCGGCCGATGATGTCCTGCAGCGTGGCGGAAACCAGGAAGAACTGCTGTTTCAGACGGAGTTCCTTGCCCTGATAATTGTTATCGTTGGGATAAAGCACGCGGGTGATGTTTTCGGAAAGGGAGGCTTCCAGGTTGGCGTTGATGTAGTCGCCCGCGTTGAACTTGGAAAGGTTGAATCCGCTGATGGCCTCCGCGGACCAGAGCCGGAGCGTGTTGACGGTGTTGTTGCGGTAGCCTGGAACCGGGGTGTCATAGGGCATGGCGAGCACTTCCTGGAAGTCGACCAGGCGCTTGCGGTCGCGGTTGCCGTTCTTCGAGCTCTGGAAGGGAACGGTCTTTCCGCCGAAGCGGATGATGCGGGCGAGTTCCGGACGCCGGATTTCCCACGGGTTGCCGCGGCTGAGCCAGTTGTCAGGCTCCTCGACCTGGCAGTCGTCCACGATCACCTGCTTGAAAATGCCGAAGTCGTAGCGGATTCCGAAGCCGTAGACCGGAATTTCGAGCGTGGCCATGGAATCGAGGAAACAGGCCGCGAGACGTCCGAGTCCGCCGTTGCCGAGCCCCGCGTCGACTTCCTCGTCCCGCAGTTCGTCGATGTTGAATCCGAGTTCCTTCATGGCTTCGGAGGCGTCCTCGGTCACGCCGAGGTTGGTCATGGCGTTGCCGAGTGTGCGGCCCATGAGGAATTCCAGCGAAATATAGTTCACGGTCTTCGGGTTGTTCTTGTCGTAGTCGTCCCGCGTGGCGAGCCACCGCTCCACCATCAGGTCGCGGATGGTCAGCGCGAGGGCGTGGTACAGGTCGAGCCGGCTTGCCTTTTCCGGCCGTTTCGCAAGCGAACGGGTCAGGTTGCGGAGAAACGATTTTTTGATAATCTCTTTCAATTCCGACATAACAAAAGCTCCTGTTGCTGCTGAGGTTCAAAATTCCGGTTGATCCTTATAATTTACATTTGGATCACTCCCTTTTCAAGAGCGGGAGAAAAATACTTGTATTTCACTGCTGTCCGGTCAGGAATGCCGGACTTCAAGCTCCGCCATATATGAAGTGAGAACCATCGATATGGGCGAAGATATCCGGCAAACATAGATTGCAGCAACATCCCCTGCAACTTTTCAGATTCATATCTTTTGCCTCTGCAGAACAGACCTCGTCAACAGACCTGGTCCAATCGTTCGATTCACATTCGAAAAATCCAACTGTTCAGGCTGTCCGATTCTGTATTTGCTGCCCTTGCTGCTTGATTCTCAGTCCTGACATTTGCATTTCACGGTTGGACAGTGTACTTTGTCTTATGGTGTTTTCTGTATTTCTTGAGTTTCAGTTGATGATAAAGCCATCGTGAAGACGCCAGCGTTCCATATCCAGCCGAACAAATGTCCGAATCGCAAATAATCAGAAAGGAAGCGCCATGACTCTGACTTCGATTAGAAAAGAAGTTGACTGGTCTCTCTTGAATGAAGGACTCCATATCCCGCTAAATGTTCAGAGAGATTTCATGGAGAATCTGAACATTTCATTGTCAAGGGGGGAACAGACCGTCGTCGATATTTTAATCGGAGAAAAAACATTTTCTGCAACGCTTAAGAATCTGCCAATCAACAAACAGCGGTATCCGGAACATGGTGACATATTGCAAATACGTTATTCAAGGAGCAGCCCGCTAACCCGGGAACTTCAGAATATCTTTTTTCTGACATTCAAATTGTTGGAAACGGAACGTTTTCACAAGGCACAGGGAAAACTCTATATTAAAATTCCCGATGCTCAGAAAGAGTTCATAGAATT
>CAZHPP010000493.1:0-3219 GCA_964534535.1 uncultured Victivallales bacterium
ATGTGAAATGTCTCGCACCGACCCCGCACGGCGCAATCGAACTCCTTTATGAAAAAGGACGCCTTTCCGTCACGCGGAAATAATCAGGCGCGGTCCCAGATCGAAAGGCTGGCAAAGTCGCCGATGCTTTCGCCGAGGCCGGCGGGCACGATCCTGCACGCTTTCGCGCTGACGGAGAGCGCTTCCCGTGCGATCGCGCGCTCCATTTCCGGTCGCAGCAGCCGTTCGGCCCGGGCAAAGATGCTGCCGATCACGATGCGTTCCGGATTCAGCAGGTCGATCAGCACGGAAAGTCCTTCGCCGAGACGCCTGCCGCATTCGGAATAGACGGCCAGCGCGTCGGGATCGCCGTTTTCAGCGGCTTCGGCAAGCGTTTTTGCGGTGATTTTCTCCAGTCCGGAACGGTCCCGGCACCAGGAGAGAACGCGTCCGGAATCAAGCGCCTTTGCTGCGGCGATTCGCCCGAGCTGAGCGAGCCCGCCGCCCGAGCAGAAGCCCTCGAACGAGCCGTGCTTGCCATAGCCGAGCGGGCCTTCCTGCGCCAGACGGATGTGTCCGCATTCGCCCGCCATGCCGCATGCGCCGGAACACAGCCTGCCGTTCATGATGATGCCGCCGCCGAGGCCGGTTCCGAAGGTGAGAAAAATCATGTTTTGCGTACCGCGTCCGGCACCGTATTTCCATTCGGCAAGAGCGCATGCGTTGGCATCGTTTTCGAGCCTGGCGGGGATTTCGGTCATTTTCCGGACGAATTCGGCGGCGGGGATATTGTCCCATCCGGGAAGATTCGGCGGCGACTGGACGATTCCGCGTTCCGAGTCGAGCGGGCCGCCGCAGCTGATGCCGATTCCCTGAATGGATTCCGGGGCGACGCCGCAGGCGGTTTCCAGTTCAGCGAGCAGACGGCACAACTCCGCGAGACAGTTCTGCGGTCTGCGGAAATCGGCGGTGGCGAATTTCCGTTTCCCGAGGATGTCGATGGAACCGTTTCTGTGTTTTCCGAGGATCACGGCGCACTTTGTGCCGCCGATATCGAATCCGGCCGAATACTCTTTCTTCATTTTCCTTTTTCCCGTTTGAAAAGCGGACGATGTCTGCAATGCCTCCTGATTCAAGGGGGCATCCTGCATTCCCATCACAAAGATATTCATCTTGATTTCCTGAATTGGCGTCCCATAATGATCGAGGCGACGGCAAGAGTCCAGGTCGGAAAGACTCCGATCCCCGGAATCATTTCAATGACAAAGAACGGCAGCAGCAGCCAGTTCTTCCCCAGCAGGAAGAACAGGACCAGTCCGGTCATGATATCCACCACCTGACTTCCCGGAGAAGGAATGAATTCCAGTCCGAAATCGGAACAGAGCGCAAAGACAATGGCCCCGACCGTCCGCAGCGCCCAGGCTTTGTCCTGCGGACGGTTTCCAGGAGGAGTCGGATCCGAAGGCGCCGGCGACACGTCGGCATTCCTGCCGCTCATGGAAGAATCAGGTTCATTTCTGCCATGGATCTTTTCACTCATGATGGAAGGAATTCCTTTCTGGAGCAAGGCTCTGACGGGTCGTAAACCGCGATGCCGTTTTCAGCGTTGACGGATGCCATTTGCCTCAATCGCAATTCAGAATAATTTTTGATTCATTTCTTTATAAAATAATGCCGAATGACCATAAATACAAATCAAACAGAAAATGAGCCGTCGCCCACCGACGAGCAGGAAGGCAGCGTCTGTCCTCGGGACGGACCGATTTTTCGACAGAAAAAATTAAAAAAACTGTTTTCCCTCTTGACTTTTTCAGAAGAATGATGTATAATTAAAATAAACAGATAAATTAAAATACGATAAACTGATAAGCATGACACCCATCTACAAGAAGATCGCAGACGAGCTCCGGACGAAGATCGAAAGCGGCGTGTACCGGCCCGGCGACACTCTGCCGGGAATTCAGGAACTGCGCGGGCAATACGGCGTGAGCCACATCACCGTGCTCAAGGCGTTCCGGATTCTGCGCGAGGCACAGCTGGTGGACGGCGGCCACGGGAAAAGCTATGCCGTGAGTTCGGGCGGCAAGATTCAGCGTCAGCCGGTCTGCGGACGCTTCGGGCTGTTTCTTCGGACTCCGCGCAGAATTGATGACTCGGACAATTTTTTTAACTCGGTCAGCATCGGAGCCGAAATGGAAGCGGGAAACCGCCAGATCGATCTGCTGCTTCCGGCGTCCATGCAGCTGATCTCGTGTTCGGAAGCAACGCCTTCCGCCATCGAAAAGATCCATCAGTCCATGATCGCGTCAGCACAGCTTGTCGATGGTTTTCTTGCGGATGAACGCATTCCCGACTCCGTGCTTCTGGAAATAAAAGAGCGCACCGGAAAACCGGTCGTGGTGATAGGGCGCACGGCCGCTTCTCCGCTCAGTTTTGTGACCTCAGACTATGCGTCCGGCATGCGGACCATCCTTCAGATGGCGGACCGGATGAACTATGAAAAATTTGTCTACTGCGGCGTCACCGGCGTCACCGTCGGTGAAACGGATGAAATTCTGAGAAATGAGTTCCGCAAGGCGCATCCGGATTCTCCCGTCATTCCGGACTGCAACATCATTTCGCAGGAGGAACTTGTTGAAAAACTGAAACGGCTCTGCTCCGGACGCACCCTGATCGTATGCTTTGACGATAATGAGGCGCTGACGGTTTCCGACGGACTCTCCGGACGATTCCCCAACACGGGAATCGCCAGCTGCGAAACACTGCCGATCGGCAGAAACCGCAGCGAAATCATCACGGGCGTCGGTTCGGATCCCTATATGATCGGTTCCCGCGCTGTGGAAACGCTCACGGTTCTCGCTTACGGGAACAACCCCCGTTCCGTGCTCTCCGTCCTTTGTCCCCAGACGTTCCAGCCCGGGACAACGATGAAATAACAAGATCGGCAAATTCAAACAGAAGGAATTCATATGAAGAACAGAGCGCACCTCACGAAGTCGTCCGGATTCACGCGAAACATTTTCACATTGATAGAACTTCTGATCGTGATTGCCATCATCGCGATTCTTGCCGGAATGCTGCTGCCCGCGCTGAACAAGGCACGGGAACGGGCGCGAGCAACAAATTGTTTGAACAATCTCAAACAGAACGGATTGATTTTCCTGAGCTATGCCACCGCCAACGACGAGTACATAGTACAGAACGATGGAAGTGGTTGGAGTGTGCCGTTGATTAACGGCG
>CAZHPP010000494.1:0-3201 GCA_964534535.1 uncultured Victivallales bacterium
CGCCTGACACCAGAGTTCCTCCAGCGCAGTGTAGAACTGCCGCATTTCCGGAGCCGCCCGGCCGAACATGCGTTCGAAATATTCTGTGATGACCGCATCGGGATCGGTATCGCTGTTCCACGTGATGCGGGAGAAGACATAGAGCGTCAGATGCCGAAAAATGGCATGGTCGGTCCATTCGTCTATGAATGCCCCGGCGAAATCGCCTTTGTGCCGGCGGAGAAACGCTCCGACGTAATCGTGTCCCATGACCGGAACTCCGGGAACCACCCGGTTCATATACTTTCCGGTCCATGCGCGGTAAAAAATCTTCCCCTTTTCCGCGGCAAGCCATGGCGCAAGCAGTTTCGCACAATGCTCCATCAGCGGGTGCCCAGGTTTCGTGATGCCGGGGAACAGCGCCACGGAAACAAGCACATTGTCCGGGATCCTGCAATTCGGGAACAGATCGTAGGGATAATATGCCAGCTGGATGATGTTTCCCTCAATCCCTTCTTTTTTCAGGCGGTTCGCAAGTTCCGCGGTAAACTGCCAGACGAAATTGCTGATCCTCTGGTGTTCCTCCGGGGAAAGCCGGGAGCCCGGACGCGAGATCTTCCTGCATTTTTCGCATGCGCACCAGTATTTGCCGTCTTCCAGGCAGACGTTCACCAGTTTCCCGCGGCCGAACGCGCTGGGATGGAACCGCTTCAGTCCCCGGGACTCCGGAGGCTGTCCCGTCAGATAGGCGCGGATGTCCTGATAAATTTCCTCTCTGACCCCGCTCGAATAGCAGTACTGGATATTGTTCCCGCGAATGAAGCGCTGTCCATCCGGCATGAGCGCAATGTATTCGGGATGGTTTTTGCCGAAGCGTTCGGCCAGCCCGTAATAGTTGATGGCATTGCTCATTCCGGCGACCGAATTGTACCTCAGACGGAAGCATTCGAGGAAGCGGTTTTCCACTGTTCCTTTTGCAGAGGCGCCGTCATAGAGCTTTCCGCATGCGTTCGGAAAACAGAGCCAGCTCCGCTCCGCCAGGTCGGGCCGATCGAAAATGTCAATGGTTTCCGGGAGCTTCAGTGCGCCGGAGCGCGGAACCAGCGTGCCGTCGCGTCCGGCAAAATAAAATCTGACTCCGCAGAACCGTTCCAGAAAGTCGTAGACCGCCGTCAGGGTTCCTTTTTCATAATAATGCCATGGATTCTTTTGGATTGCACCTTTCCGAGTGTCCCGCCCGCAGAGAAAAATGCGGCTGCCGGAACGCCGGATGTAAAAGCCTTCCTCCGGAAGTTTCGAAACGTCCAGCCCGGCTTCGCGGGCCAGCGCGCAGTCTCCCAGAATCAGCGATGTCGCTCCCTGCGACGGCGTCTTCACGATCGAGGGGGCCGTGCCGGTCGCCTCCTTCAGGAAATCGCGCAGCTCTCCGGAAGCGAATTCCGTCACGGCATTGGGTTCCGGCACGACGATTTCCACACGGGAGACCGGGGCCGCCGGACCGGAAATCCGGAGAATTTTGGGCGCGGCCGCTGCGCCGGAAAGTGCGCAGGGCAGGGCCATAACGGTGAAAACGATGCAGAGCGCCATGGTTCGGAATTTCATGGGAACAGCCTTTCTGTTATCAAAATTTATCGGTTTGCGGTTCTTCCGGAGACGGCCGGAAACAGCACGATGAATGCACGGCCCGCCTGCGCTGTATTTTCTGCCTGTCCGGCTCTTCCTCCGCGGAAGATACGACCAGAAATTCGATCGCTGTAAAATACCTGCGCCGCTTTTTCAAAAATCCGTTTGTTCAGCATGCCTCCCGTCCGGTTGAATTTTATTGTTGAACTTATGTCGGTCCGCACGATTGATCGGCATTCATGTTTTCCCAGTTGTCATATCTTCTTTTGAATCGGATTCTGAAAACTGGTCAAACCAGATTCTGTTGATATTATAAGACATCTTGCGGAAAAGTCAAGCCCCCGGACAAGAAAAAATTATATGGCTGTGTATGAAACGCTGGCTTTTTTTTCAGAGATCTTGGGGGGGACCGGGGGGAAAAACGGAGGTTCGTACCCTGGTCGACATGCGTCGACAAAAAAACAAGCGCAAAAAATTGAATTTTTTGCGCAGGGTGCAGGGCTCTTTGAGTCCTGCCGGGGGGCAAGGGGCGAGCAGCCCCTTGAAACTGCATTAAAATCAGTCATTACGCAGAACATAGCCAATGATATCTGTGCTGAAAAGAGAGTGCGTCAGCGGACGCTGTCTGTCCGGTTTGCGGGAGAGGCCGTTCTGCCGGGAACTTTCTTTTCCGCAGCATTCGACTTGAGATTGAGGATCAGAACTTCCGGACGGCAGAACAGCCGGAGCGGAAGGAAGGAGTTTCCTGCGCCGCGCGTCATCACCAGAACACAACCGTCGGGCCGGGTGAAGAAGCGTCCGAGGAAACGTCGTCCGAACTGCGAAGGGACTGCAGCGGGACCGAGTCCGGGCAGCAGGACCTGTCCTCCGTGGAGGTGTCCGGAAAACATCAGCGCGGCGGGAAACTTTTCCGCGGTGAAATAATCCGGCATGTGAGAAAGCAGGATGGAAGGCGCGCCGTTCGCCGGAATTTTCGTGATGGATTTCGGATATTCTCCGATTTCCCCGCGGGCTCCGGCAATGTTCAGTGTTTTCCCTGCGATATTCAGGGTAAGAAACGAGTTGTCAAGCACATGGATTCCCTTCTTTTCCAGAGCGGCTCGGATTCCCTGCTTGTCATGCCAGATATCGTGGTTCCCGAACACGGCGAAGACGCCGTATTTCGCCTTGAGACGGCCGAACAGTTCCGCAAGGAGTTCGGGGGAGGCGTCCAGGTTCGAACGGATCCCATGGCTGGTATAGTCTCCGAGCAGGAAAATGAGGTCGCATCCGGCGGCATTGAGCTGGGCGATATATTCTCCGGCGATCTTCCGGTCGGCGGGAATGTCGTTCAGGTGGGTGTCGGAAAGAATGCCGATTCTGAGCTCGGGGAGGTCGGTCCGCTGCAGACGCAGAGTCTCGTGAGAGACTTCCAGATCGTACGCTTCCCGGTGCATGAAGGCGAGCATCAGAACGGCGGCGGACAGAGCCAGCGCCTGGAGCCAGAACCCCGGTCTGCGGAACAGATGGACCGTCCTGCGCGAATCCGGCGTCTTCAATGCCGTGACCAGCCCGCACCACCATGCGGCGGCCGGACATGCGGCGCAGATTCCCGCAAAG
>CAZHPP010000495.1:0-3194 GCA_964534535.1 uncultured Victivallales bacterium
TCGAGCAGGTGACTCCGGCGATGCGTTCATAGTGGCCGAGGTCGAGGTCGGTTTCGGCGCCGTCGTCGGTGACGAACACCTCGCCGTGCTGGTAGGGGCTCATGGTTCCGGGGTCGACGTTCAGGTAGGGGTCGAGCTTCTGCATGGCCACGCGGTAGCCGCGTTTTTCCAGAAGCATGGCGAGAGCGGCGGCGGTGATGCCTTTGCCGAGGCTGGAAACCACGCCGCCGGTTACGAAGATATGTTTGCTCATGATGGAATCCTCAGCGCTTCATCAATTTCTTGAACTGTTCGAAGAGATAGGCCGAATCGTGGGGGCCGGGCGCCGCTTCCGGGTGGTACTGGACGGCAAACGCGGGCTCCGTCCTGTGCCGGATTCCTTCGATCGTGCCGTCGTTGAGGTTGATGTGCGTGACTTCGAGGCAGGAGGGAACGGATTCCTTCAGGAGCGCGTAGTTGTGGTTCTGGGAGGTGATCTCGACCTTGCCCGTGGCAAGATCGCGGACGGGGTGGTTGCAGCCGTGGTGTCCGAATTTCAGGCGCCCCGTCTTTGCGCCGCAGGCGAGCGAAAGAAGCTGGTGTCCCAGGCAGATCCCCATGAGCGGGACCTTCCCGACGAGCGAACGGATCGTCTCAACGGCATAGCCGACGGCGGCCGGGTCGGCCGGGCCGTTGGAAAGGAAAATTCCGTCCGGCTTTGCGGCGAGCAGCGTTTCCGCGGAGGTATGCGCGGGGCAGACCGTGACCTTCATGCCGCTCGCGGCGAGCTTGCGGAGAATGTTGTACTTGACTCCGAAGTCGAGGACGGCGACCTTGAAGTCGCCCTTGTCGTTCCAGGAGTAGATTTTGTCCGTGGTGACTTTGGAGGCATAGTCCTTGCCGTCGAGGCCTTCCCAGTCTTTTGCGCGCTTGACGGCTTCGGCTTCGCCGAGGTCGGTTCCGTCGATGTGGAGCCAGGCCTTCTGGGAGCCCCTGGAGCGGATGATGAGGGTGAGCCGGCGGGTGTCGTCGATTTCGATTCCGCCCTTCCCGTGCTTTGCGAGATATTTGTCGAGGGAAGCTTCCGAGCGCCAGTTGGAAGGCGCGTTGAGCTCGCGGACGATCATTCCGGAAAGAAACACGTCCCTGGATTCGGCGTCTTCGTCATTGCAGCCGTAGTTGCCGATTTCGGGAGATGTCATAAGTACGAATTGTCCGGCGTAAGAGGGATCGGTGGTGATTTCCTGATAGCCGGACATTCCTGTATTGAAGACGACTTCCCCGACGGTGTCGGTCCGGAGTCCGAACGCGTTTCCGCGGAAGACCGAGCCGTCCGCCAGAGCCAGGAACGCGCGCCGTTCCCGTTTGGATTGCCAGTCGCAGATCATGTTCAGTATGCCCTTTCTTCGATGTGTTCAATATAATATAAAAGTGCACGGTTTACAACCTTGAAGCCGCCGGGCGTGGGGTAATTTCCCGTAAAGTACCAGTCGCCGGTGTGTTCCGGACAGGCCTTCCGGAGGTTTTCGCAGGTCTGGAAGACGACCTCGATTTCGGCCTTCATGCCTTTCGGGCGGAGGCGGTTCGCGATCGCTTTCGTGAGCTGGGCGTCCGTGAAGAGCGCGTAGGCTTCCGCCACGCAGTTCGGCATGACGGGCGCCTTCGATTCCAGGCACTCCTTCGCCTTCCGGTAGCATTCCTGGAGCACGCTCATCTTCCCCGATTCGTTCAGCAGGTCGACGAGCGCGTTGAAGGCCACAAGCTCGCGCAGGGTCGCCATGTCGATCCCGTAGCAGTCCGGATACTTGATCGGCGGCGCGGAAGAGGCCACGATGATCTTCTTCGGACCCAGACGGTCCAGAATCGGCAGAATCGCGTCCCGCATCGTGTTTCCCCGCACGATCGAGTCGTCCAGAACCACCAGCGAGTCGCTGCCGGGATTGATCAGACCGTATGTGACGTCGTAGATGTGCATGTAGAACTCCTTGCGGAGCGCGGAATCGGCGATGAACGTGCGGAACTTGGCGTCCTTGATCGCGATCTGGCCGAAGCGGACGGTCTTCCCCAGGTGGAGCCCCTGCTCGGCAAGGGATTCCAGCATTCCGTGGAAGCAGACCTGGGCGGAGTTCGGAATATAGCTGAAGAAGGTATGGTCAAAGTCGAACCTGCAGGCTTCGAGAAGCTGCGGGACGAGCGCGCGGCCGAGCGCCTTGCGTTCACGGTGGATGTCCGAATCATTCGGACGGGAGAAATAGATGCGCTCGAACACGCAGGAGCGTTTTTCCTTCGGCGGCAGACAATCGGCGAATTCGACTTCGCCTTTGGGAGAGACCAGAAGCGCCTTTCCGGGAGGCAGTTCGCGGACGTCCGCCGTGGAGCAGTCGAACGCGGCCTGGATCGCGGGGCGTTCGGAGGCCACCACGCAGACTTCTTCGTCGAAATAGTAGTATCCGGGGCGGATTCCGTTGGCGTCCCGGAGCGCGAACGCGGAGCCGTTTCCGGTCATGCCGCAGATCGTGAATGCGCCGTCGAAATTTTCCGCCGTCTTGCGGAGCACCGAAGCGAAATCGACTTCGCCGATGTGGTCGAGCGCCGTGCCGAGATAATGGCTCAGCAGCTGCATGATGAGGAATCCGTCGGCCTGGCTGGCCGGATGGTGCCCCGTTTCGATCAGCTTGCGGAAGATGTCGGAGGTGTCGGTCAGGTTGAAGTTTCCTGCAAGGAGCAGGGTGCGTTCGAGACAGGAGCTGTCATGGACGAACGGATGGCAGGCGCGGATGTCGTGGCGGCCGAACGTGGCGTAGCGCAGGTGTCCGAGAAAGACGTCGTCGTCGAACTTGTCGGATTCCCCGTTGATTTCGGCGCCGATCTTTTCCATGAGGTCGGCGAGCGGCTGGGCGGCGATGGATTTTTCGATGGAGTAGCACGGGAAGCCGGGGACGGGGTTCAGAGTGACGCCCGCGATTCCCGCGCCGTCCTGTCCGCGGTTGTGCTGTTTTTCCAGCAGAAGCGCCATCTTCCGGAGTCCGTAGTTGCCGACTCCGTATTTCCGCTGAAAATAATCTTTGTTCTGGCGGAGTCTCAGCAGTGCGACGGCACATTCGTGCCCAATGGTATCCGACATAGGCGGCTCTCCCTTTCCTCTTTAATTACCAGGAAAATACAAGCATTTTTTATGCCATTGGAGTTCGAGCGGGAAGGAGGTGTTTTTGCTT
>CAZHPP010000496.1:0-3188 GCA_964534535.1 uncultured Victivallales bacterium
GCGCGCTGGCCTCCGGCGAAAGCACCGTGCATTATTATCCCTCCATGTGGCTGGGCAATGAGGAGAAGGGACTCTGCTTCTTCGCCGAAACCCATGCGAACTGGAACACGCCGGAAGCAAAAACCTTCCTCTTTCGGAAGGATGCGGAAAAGACCGTCGTGACGGTCCGGATCGCGGACAAGCTGAAAGCGGGCGTTCCGTTCAAGTTCGAATTCGGACTTCTCGCGTCGCCGGTCCGGCCTCTCCCGAAGAACTACCCGTTCAACACGCTCTCCTACGCCTACGTCGACGAACTCAACCGTCCGGGGGAACGTCCGGTGGGCGACGTTTCCATCAGCGTTGGTTTCCCAACCGGAGACCTGGGCAGCTTCTTCGGCGACATCGACGACCCCGACGGCCGCAAGACCGCCAATGCGATCCGCAGCTCAATCGCCAAAGGCAAAGGCCACGGCGTCCGGACAGTCTTCTACACCTGTTCCCGACACCTCTCGATCAAGTACCCGGAGATGGCGGCCTACAAGGAGGAATGGACCTTCAAGCCGGAAATCGCCATGGACTATGAAAATACCGGACACTTCGTCTACGACTGCTGTCCCACGACCCGCGCCGCCGACTACTTTGCCTGGCGCTTCAAAAACGTGCTGAAGAAATTCCCGGAGCTCAAGGGAATCTACTTCGACTTCGGCGGCGTTCCGGAGTGCTCCAATGCAGCGCACGGCTGCCATTCCAGAGTCCCGATTCTCGGACTCCGCGACTTCTACCGCAAGATCGCGATGGTCCAGCTCGATGCCGGAATCGAAGACCCCGTGCTCGTGCTCCACAACACCGACTGCGTCCTGCTCCCGGCCTACACCTTCGCCACTCACCTTCTCAACGGCGAACAGGTCCGGCAGGCCTCCAGCACCATGCTCCACAACGGAAAGGACATCCTCGACAACTACGGAGTCGACATGTTCGCCTGCGAGCTCGGAACCCTGCCCTTCGGCATCACGAACAGCGACTACATGCCCTTCGACCGGCTGTCAAAGCAGAACGGCGGCACGGAGGAATCCACTCCGTACAAGTTCCGTCTGACGAAGACCGCCATGGCCGGCGCGCTGGTCCACAACACCATGCCCAGCCTCTGGCGCTGCCACTACGGAATCTTCGACAAGGTCATCCGCGTCTACGACCGCTTCGGCGTTCCGGAGTCCGACTTCATCGGCTACTGGCGGAACCCGGCGAAGGTCATCAAAGGCAAGGACATTTATGTGAGCCTTTACGCCGACAAGGCCCGGAAGAAGGCGCTCGCCGTGATCAGCCACATCGGCAAAGAGCATCTCAACCAGGAAATCGAAGTCGCCTTCGACTGGAAGAAGCTCGGATTCGCACATGCGCCGAACAAGGCCGTCGACACCATGAACGCCCCCGACCCGGACTATGCGAAACTCTTCGAGTACATGAAGAAGTATCGCGTTCCTGAGGTGCGCGGCCCGCTCAAGCTGGGCGATTTCGGCAGCAAATTTGAATCATACGACGGCAAAACGCTGAAGATGAAGCTCGACTTCCACAATTTTGCAGTCGTTGAACTGACCGAGTAACGTTCTGAACCCGTCCCGGCGCATCCGCATGATTCAGGAAGCGGATGCGCCGGACTCTCATTTTGAAAGGATGCAGCAATCATGTTCCAGATCGCAATGACAAGAATCGACGTCACGCCCGATTCCCGCGGCTCCGTCGGTTTTCTTCCGCCAGCAAAATACGAAAAACCCCTCGGCAGCCTGTATGCCCGGCTGTTCCTGATCGACTCCGGCACGCTCCGGGTCCTGGCGGTTTCCATCGACTACGGCGGCATTTATTTTTCCACGCAGAAGAACTGGCGGAAGCGTCTGGCGGACGTCCTCGGAATTCCGCCGGAACGCGTGATCCTCCACTGCATCCACCTTCACGACGCCCCGTTCATCAACATTGAGACCGTGCGTCTGACAGGCAAATCTCCGGATCAGGGCTGGATGGACGTCATCCTCGACCGTCTGGCGAAAGCCGCGGCATCCCTTCCGGCGAACCTCAAACCGGTTGCGAAGCTCGGCTGGAGTGAAGCACGCGTGCACGGATTCGCCTCCAACCGCCGCGTGCCGCTGGACGACGGCACAATCGGAATCCGCTGGAGCCGCACGCAGGAACTGAACGTGCGGAACCGTCCGGTCGGACTCATCGATCCCATGCTCCGCACGCTCGGATTCTACGGTTCCGACGGGAACCTTCTGGCCGCCTGGAGTTTTTACGCCACGCATCCGCAGGTGGGCAACGAAGGAAAACGCTACGGCAGCGACTCCATCGGCGAAGCCATGAAACAGCTCGGAAAACGCTTCCCCGATGCGCTGAATTCCTATTTCACCGGGTGTTCCGGCAACGTCACCGCCGGAAAATATTCCGATCCGTACGACACTCAAAAAAACATCCGGCATTTCGGCACGCTCGTGGCGGAAACCATCGCACGCAACCTGAAGTCGCAGGAACTTTCCGATGCCGGGGAATGCTCCTGGCGCACGGAAGGCTTCCCCTTCCCCGCAAAACACTTCACGGCGGAGGAGCTGTCCGCGCGGGAACGCGAACTGCCGACCGTCGGCATCACGCTTCAGGCTGCGCAGGACTATGCGGCGCAGAATCCGGAAACCTTCACGCTTTCCATGCTGAAGCTCGGCGGAATAAGAATTCTTTTCCTGCCGTCTGAACTCTTCGTCGAATACCAGCTGTTTCTCCAGGGGCTCGTGCCCGACGAAAAGATCGGGATCGCGGAAAACTGCGGCGGGGATTTTCTCTACGTCGGCACGGCGGAAACGATCCGGGATCCCTCCGGGTATGAAACAAAAAGTCTGTGCCGGGCAAAACCGGAATTTGAAGAGCTGTTCCACGCCGCCGCCCGGAAACTGCTGGCGGAATAACGCCGACAGGACTCAAAGAGATTCAGTCAGATTCAGTCGAACAGCGGAATCCAGTTCTTGTCCGCGTTCGCCTGGAAACAATATCCGATCTGGACCGCCGTGTTCTTCGAAGTCGAAAGTTCAGGCAGGGAATCCGGGGAGAAATACGCGCTTTCGGTCGTTTCAAGGTTTGGCTTGAATTCGCCTCCGAGCTTCCGGCAGAGCACGAACACCTTGCAGATGTTGTACGCATAGGGCGGCGGATTGTTCCGGGCATGGTCGTGA
>CAZHPP010000497.1:0-3157 GCA_964534535.1 uncultured Victivallales bacterium
GGCGGCATCGGCCTCCTGTTCGTCATAGACGTACTCTTCCTTCGGAAGATCGTTCTCTTCCTCGGAGTTTTCCGGCTTGGCGGCGCCGTCCGCGCCATCTTCGCCGGTGAGGACGTCCTCAGGCGGAAGCTCCTCGCCGAGCTTCTGGGGCTGGAGCTTCTGGTACTTGTCGCAGCCGGTTCCGGCGGGGATGAGGTGTCCGGTGATGACGTTTTCCTTGAAGCCGCGGAGCATGTCGACCTTGCCGAGCGTGGCCGCGTCGGTGAGGATTCTCGTGGTGTCCTGGAAGGACGCGGACGAGATGAAGCTGTCGGTTTCGAGGGAGGCCTTGGTGATGCCCAGCAGGACGGGTTCGGCTTCGGCGGGCTGAAGGCCTCTGGCGCGCATGTCGTCATTTTCCTTCATGAACTCGTACTTGTCGATCTGTTCCCCTTCGAGGAACTGGGTGTCGCCCTGCTTGGTGATCTTGACCTTCTGCATCATCTGACGGATGATGATCTCGATGTGCTTGTCGTTGATTTCCACGCCCTGGGAGCGGTAAACGGTCTGGACTTCGTTGACCAGATAGCGCTGGAGCTCCTGCGGGCCGCAGACCTGAAGCATCTGCTGGGGAACCACGGATCCGCCTGTCAGCTTCTGGCCCTTCTTGACGAAGTCGCCGTTGGAAACAAACAGGTGCTTGCTGGTGGGAATGGAATGCTCTTCCTCTTCACCGGTATCGGGATCCTTGACGAAGATCTGGCGTCTTGCGCGCTGAACCTTGCCGAAGCGGACCTCGCCGTCGATTCTGGCGATTTCGGCGACTTCCTTCGGGGTTCTGGCCTCGAAGAGTTCGGCGACACGCGGCAGACCTCCGGTGATGTCCTTGTTCTTGAGCTGCTGACGGGGCACGCGTGCGTGCACCATGCCGGGGGTGACCATGTCGTCCTTCTTGGTCATCAGGTAAGCACCGATCGGAAGCGGATAGTAGGAAAGGACCTCGTTCGTTTCCGGATTCTTGATGATGATCTGCGGATGCAGGTCTTCGCGGTGGGGCATGACGGTGATTTCCTCATGTCCGCCGCGCTCGGAGCGGTTCAGCGTGATGTTGATGACCAGGTCGTTGAGTTCGACCACGCCCTTGCTTTCGGCGATGATCGGCAGGTGGGAGGAATCCCAGGCCGCGATCAGGTCGTTCTTCTTGACCTTGTCGCCGTCCTTCTTGTAAAGGACTGCGCCGACCTCGGCCGAATAGCGGTCGATTTCGGATTCCTTGACGGCGTCGGACCAGTAGTCGTAGTCGGCGTTGTAGAAGGCGCCGATCACTTCGGCCTCGAGCTTGGCGCGTTCGCGTGCCCGCGCTTCGACTTCCTTGGCCTTCTTGTGGTCGTAAATGACGATGAATCCGTTCTTGCTGACGACAAGTTTTTCCTTCTTCTTCTCATCGGTGACGGTACGGACGTTCTCCAGGAGAATGGTGCCGTCTTCCTTGGCGCGGATTTCCGGTTTGGTGTACTTGGAAGTCGCGGTTCCGCCGATGTGGAAGGTACGCATGGTGAGCTGAGTGCCAGGTTCGCCGATGGACTGGGCAGCGATGATTCCGAGGGCGTCTCCGACCTCGGCCATCTTGTCCGTCGCCAGGTTGCGGCCGTAGCACTTCACGCACACGCCGTGTTCGACTTCGCAGGTCAGAACCGAGCGGATCAGAACGCGGGAAATGTTGCGCTTTTCGATCAGGGCGGCCTTTTCCGGAGTGAACTCCTCGCCGGCCTTGATCAGCAGACTGCCGTCGTCGGAGATGGGGTCGCGGATGTCCTGCGCGCTGCAGCGGCCGATCAGACGGTCCTTCAGCGAAAGCATGGTTTCATCGCCTTCGACAATGGCGCTGATCCAGATGCCCTTCATGGTTCCGCAGTCTTCGCAGCGGCAGATGATGTCCTGCGCCACGTCGACGAGCTTTCTGGTCATGTAGCCGGAGTCTGCGGTCTTCAGGGCGGTATCGGCGAGTCCCTTGCGGGCGCCGTGGGTGCTGATGAAGTATTCGAGAACGGTCAGACCTTCGCGGAAGTTGGAAAGAATGGGGCGCTCGATGATGTCGCCCGAAGGCTTTGCCATCAGTCCGCGCATTCCGGCCAGCTGGGAGACCTGGTCCTTGCTGCCTCTGGCTCCCGAGTCGAGCATGGCGTACACCGGGTTGAGTTCCCGGCGGCTTCTCTCCTCGAGTTCCTGGAACAGGGATTCGGCGACCTGGGTTCTGGTGACGGACCAGGTGTCGATGACCTTGTTGGAGCGTTCCTGACCCGTGATCGCGCCGACTGCGAACTGGCTGTTGATCCGGTCGATTTCCTCGCGCGCCGTACTGATGAGCTCGTTCTTCTTCTTCGGGACGATCATGTCCGTGACGGAAATGGAAAGTCCGGAGAGCGTGGCCCACTTGTAGCCGAGGGCTTTCAGGCGGTCGAGCTGGTCGACTGTCGCGGCGCGGCCGATGCACTGGTAGGCGTCGGCAATCAGGACGCCGAGCGTTTTCTTCTTGACGATGCTGTTGTAGAACCCGAGCCGGGTATCCCAGATGCTGTTGAAGATGCAGCGGCCGGGCGTGGTCAGCAGGATCTTGGATTTTTCATCGCCGTGGACGGTCTTCCGGCCGTAGTCGGGGTTCGGGATCCGGACCGCGTCATGAATCTTGATGTAGCCGAGATCGAGCGCGAAGAGGACTTCGTCGACATCCACGAACAGACGCGCCTTCTGGGGATCGCGGGGATCGCAGGTCAGATAATACGATCCGAGCGTGATGTCCTGGGTCGGCGTCATGATCGGCTTGCCGTTGGCGGGCGAGAAGATGTTGTTGGTCGAAAGCATCAGCAGCTTGCATTCGAGCTGAGCCGCGGCCGAAAGCGGGATATGCACTGCCATCTGGTCGCCGTCGAAGTCCGCGTTGTACGCCGTGCAGACCAGAGGATGCAGACGGATAGCCGAACCTTCGATCAGGATCGGGTCGAACGCCTGAATACTGAGTCTGTGAAGGGTCGGCGCGCGGTTGAGCATCACGGGGTGGCCTTTGGTGACCTCCTCGAGAATATCCCAAACTTCGGGCGACTTCTTTTCAATCATCTTGCGCGCGCTGCGGACGGTGTGGACAAAGCCGAGTTCCTTCAAACGGCGAATGATGAAAGGT
>CAZHPP010000498.1:0-3142 GCA_964534535.1 uncultured Victivallales bacterium
TTTTCATGGTGCACCTCCGTCTCTCTAAAAAAACTACATCGGAAAAAAGAAAAATCAAGAAAATCCGCAGGAATTCGGGGGTCCAAAGGGCAAACTGACATTTTTCCCCCTGGTCAACAGGTATCGACAAAGAAACGAGTGCAAAAAATTAAATTTTTTGCACAGGGTGCAGGGCTCTTTGAGTCCTGCCGAGGGTAAAAAGGGGCGAGCAGCCCCTTGGTCAAAGTGTTTTGAATTTGTCCGCGATTTTTGTGGTCTTCAGGATTGGGTTTTCTCAGGGGGAATGAACGATTTCTGGGAGAAAATCTTGGGAAAAATAAAAAAAATCGTGCAAGCCCTTGCATTATTCCGTTTTTGTGATATAATGTTATAAAGACAAACGATGCGGGGTTCGCTGATGAGTAAAGGACGCATGACGCTTTCTGGAATCGCAAAGCTGGCCGGAGTGAATCCGTCCACGGTTTCGCGTGTGCTGAACCGGCGTCGGGGGAGCACGATCAGCGGGCCGATGCGGGAGAAGATTCTGCGCATCTGCGACCGTGCGAACTACCGACCGAGCCTGGCCGCCCGTTCCACGGCAACGGGAAAGAGCTTCCGCGCCGGTCTGATTCTGGGGGCAATTGCTCAGGATATGGGGAGCCCTATTTTCGGTGCGACGGTTCAGGGACTCTGCGAAACGCTTCAGAAGAACAATTACACCTTGACCGTGCTGTGGGCGGGCAGTCCGCAGGGATCTTTGACCGCTCAGATCAGGAAATATCTTCTGAGCGATATTGCGGATGTGTATGTCCTTGGCGTGGATTTGATCAATACTCCGGTTGCGAAGATCATCCGTGCGATGAAGAAGCCGATCGTCTATCTTGGGGTCAATGACGCGCGGATGCCGGAGGATATTTCCGGAATCCGCAATGATCCGAGGAACGCCTATCAGGCGCTTTGGCGCATGATTCCGGAATCATGGCATGGAAAGATTCTTTTTACCGGTTTTGAAGATTCCAACTCTCATTTCAAGGCTGATTCCATTTCGGAGGCAGGAACTGCACTGGGAATTCCGACGGATGCGATGTCCGACCGGTTCTTCGCCGGAATGAATGCAAATTTTCTGTTTGCACGCAGCATGGCCCGGATATTTGCGCGGGAGAATCTGGAACTTCTGAAGAGACAGAAACTCCTCTGGTGTTCTTCGGATCTGTTCGCGCTGGGAATCTGCGACGAACTCCGTCTGGCGGGACTCCATCCCGGCGGGGACATTGCCGTGATCGGCTATGACAACATCGAGCGGATCGCCGGGAATTCGGATACACCTTTCCTGACGACGGTCGATCCGCATGTCATGGAAATCGGACATGCGGCGGGGAAGCTTCTGCTGGAACTTGCGGAGAACGGCTCCATGAAAGGGAAGATCATCGGCATTGAGGCCGAATCGGTCATAAGAGAAAGTTTTAATTCACCCAACAGAGGAGTTTCATAATGAGCGGAAAGCAGAGTGTTCGGAGTTCCGGAATGAAGAGGAGAATTTTCACATTGATAGAGCTTCTTGTCGTGATTGCGATCATCGCGATCCTGGCGGGGATGCTGCTGCCGATGCTGAACAAGGCAAGAGAAACGGCAAAAAGCGTCAAATGCAGCGGAAATCTCAAGCAGCTGACCCAGATCGTCATTCTTTACGGCAACGAATATGACGACTATGCTCCGGCGCATTACAATTCATACTTTAACGGCATTCCCAGCGGGAAACTCACCTGGGTGGGGTTCCTGAGAGATCAGCTCGGACGGATTCCCAAGGCGGGGAAAGCCATCGGGACGCCCGATCCGCGTTCCCTGCTGTGCTGTCCGGCGGGCGGAAAACTCTCCGTCAGTTACCCGTCGACACATTACGGCTTTGCAAAAATGTACGCCACATATGTCAGTTTTTTCAATATCGGGACCGCCGCACGGGGCGGGAAGAGAACCTGGCAGGTGGCGGAGGGCGGGGCCTTCCTGAAGATCAACTCCATCCCGTCCGTTTCAAGTGTCGCGATGCTTTCGGACGCGCACACCGATTCGACGGCGGAAGACAATCCGTACACCATGGCCCAGCGGACAGCGTCCACAGCCGTATTCAGCGCATGGCGCCATAATTCAATGTCTGGAAATTACGGGTTCTGGGACGGCCATGTCCAGAATATTCGTTTTACGTCGCTGAGCGTTTTCAAACCGAGCGACTTTACCGGCAGCACATGGCCCTGGCTGTAAACGCCGGGACGCATAACAGGAAAAAACATTAACAGGAAAAGGATCTCAGGCCTTATGAAAATCATTATTTCCGCACTTGCTTTTACAGTCTGTTCCATCGTTTTTGCTCAGACTGAGATCAAAGAAAAAGTCGTCAATTCCGCCGACAGCGAAACGCATCTTTACAGCATGATGAACGGGGACGGCCTCCGTTTCCAAACGGAATACCGCATCGGACGCGATCTGAAGAGCGGGGCTGTCTGGTGCGGCGACCGGACGGCAGCGACGACTGGAATTTCCACTGGAAGCGGGTGGTATTCCAGCGGTTCGATCCAGATCCTCATCAATGGGAAGCCGATCATTCGTCCCGCAGAAAAGATCTTCACGGAGAAAGGGCGTCTGATCTTCATCTGGCCGGAGGCCCGACTCACGCTTGCGTTTCCGAAAGGATCACAAAGTCTGCTTGGAGAGGTTTCCGCAGCACGGGGAACGAAGCTTTCCATTGCATTCCTTGCATTCCCCGGCTACAGGAGCAGACGCACTGTGTATGAACCATGGATTTCGAGCGGGGAGGTCAATGCAAAGATCCGAGATGGAATTCCCGAGTCCCCGTCCCCCTGGATCATGTGCTATGACGGAGTCGAAAATCCGCGCGGGCTCTGCGCCCTGGTCGTTGATCCGGAAAACACCGGGAGACGCGCGTTTTACGGCACGCCGTCCGGACCGGTGATCCGGCTTCTGTTCGATTCAAAGAAGGAATCCTTCCGCTTCCGTCTGTGGGGCATCCCGTCCGGGAAAATGGAGGCGGAATCCCTTCGAGACGATCTTGCCGAAAACGTCAGGACCCATCTTGAATTCCTGCGCAGCTTCAAATTTCAGGAGTGATCGGCAATGAAGAAAGTCCCGATCTTTCCGCTGTTCGTCTTTC
>CAZHPP010000499.1:0-3139 GCA_964534535.1 uncultured Victivallales bacterium
CGCCGGTTAATGACAATGATTCGGAGAATTTACAGAAAAAACGTTACGTAGCCGAGAAAAAGAACAATCAACACGAAAAGACCAATACGTTTGAAGTTGGTTCTTTGACAAAGAAATGGAGAAGGCATGAGTTTCCTTGACTGGAGCATTGTAGTCATATTCCTGATATTCATCGTATGGATGGGCATCTATTCCATGCGGTATGTCCGCGGCGTGACCGATTTTCTGGCATGCGGCCGCGTCTGCGGACGTTATGTGATATCTGTGGCCGACATGGCCAACGGGCTTGCCCTGATTACCATGATCGGGGCCGTTGAAGCCGGCTACAAGAGCGGTTTTGCATACGGATTCTGGGGGAGCGTGACGCTTCCTGTCATGATCTTCCTTTCCCTGACAGGATTTGTGATATACCGGTTCCGTCAGACAAAAGCTATGTCGTTCGGCCAGTTCATCGAAATGCGCTACAGCCGCGGAATGCGTATTTTCGCATCGACTCTGCGTTCCGTTTCCGAAATGCTTGCGAACATGATTCTTCCGGCGCTTGCAGGACGCTTCTTCATCTGTTTTCTGGACCTGCCTGAAACATTCGGCGTATTCGGCATTCAGATTTCCACCTTCATGACAGTGATGTTTATCTGTCTGGCACTGGCTATTTCAATGATCCTGTTCGGCGGAAGCGTAACACTGGTCATAACGGACACTATTCAGGGACTGGTTGCATATCCGGCGCTTGCGGTTTTCGTCATTTTTGTGCTGTGGAAATTTTCATGGTCAGGCGAGATTCTCCCCGTGCTGATGGACCGTGCGGAAGGTGAAAGTTTTCTGAATCCCTATGATGTGGAAAATCTCCGCGATTTTAATATCTTCTTCATCTTTGTGGCATTGTTCTCATCTGTTTTGAATCGGGGCGTGGCATTGGGAGCGGGCGGCGGGGCCAGCGCTGCAAAAAGTCCTCACGAACAGAAAATGGCAGGTGTGCTGGGGGCCTGGCGCGGCGGATTCATGGCGATTTTTTATCTTGTTCTTGTGCTTGCAGTGCTTGTCTTCATGAACCACAGAGATTTTTCAGACGAAGCCACGAAATGCCGCAGGGAACTTTCCGCACGTGTAACAAAAGAGATCGTTGCCGATCCGG
Source organism: uncultured Victivallales bacterium (assembly GCA_964534535.1). Classification (GTDB taxonomy): domain Bacteria; phylum Verrucomicrobiota; class Lentisphaeria; order Victivallales; family UBA1829; genus CAZHPP01. The sequence continues at coordinate 1,136 of CAZHPP010000499.1, forward strand.
CGATACAGCAGAAGATAATCGCAAAAACAAATGCCGTGCCGGTGCATCACCATACTGTCGGAGTCGACAGACCGCTTTCACTGAAAAAGAATCTGGATACTCCGTATCTGTCGGCTATTGCCGAAGTCTCAAAAGAAAACCCGGATGCGAATATCCAGGGAAAAGTTCCTGAATTCAAGACCTTGTTCCACCAGCTTATGCTGCCGTCAATGCTCCGCAGAATTCTGCCCTGCGGACTGATGGGGTTGTTCTGCATGCTGGTGATACTGATGATAATATCGACGGATGACAGCCGGATTTACAGCGCATCGCTTACGCTGTCGCAGGATCTTGTTCTTCCGCTGCTCAAAAAGCCGCCTACGCCGCGACAGCACATCGGCATCATCCGCGCTGTAACGATAGGGGTCGGCATTTTCTTTTTCTGCGGATCGCTTTTCATGTCGCAGCTGGAATACGTCAACCTGTTCATCATGATAATGTACGGGCTATGGACCGCCGGAGCCGGAATTGTTGTTCTGGGCGGACTTTACACCCGGTTCGGCACAACCCAGGGAGCGTGGAGCGCACTGCTCTCCGGTTCTGGGCTGATGCTGGGCGGAATTCTCATCCAGCGGAACTGGGCTGATTATGTCTACCCGTGGTTGGGACAGATGAACTGGACCGATGCGGTGGGCAATGTCATGGAGACGGTTTCCGGTCCGTTCAATCCCTATATTGTATGGAAAATGAATCCGTTCCACTGTCCGTTCAACGCGGTGGAACTGAGTTTCCTTTCCATGCTGCTGAGCATTTTCATGTATTGCCTGGTATCGTTCCTGACCTGCCGGAAACCGTTCAATCTCGACCGTATGCTTCACAGGGGAATATACAATACAGACGGCGATATGGAAGTCAGGTCGGCCTGGACATGGAAGAACCTGTTCAGCAAGATCATCGGCATTACAGACGAATATACCAGGGGCGACAAGATCATTGCATGGAGCGTGTTCCTGTATTCGTTCGGACTGGGCTTCTGTCTGTTTCTGACCATAGTTGTGTGGAATGTTTTCCATGTATGGCCAAAAAACTGGTGGGGAAATTACTATCTGATACGTAGTCTGATGATTCCTTTTGTGATCGCAATCATCACGACGGTATGGTTCTTCATCGGAGGCATCGTGGATTTGCGGCGGATGTTGCACGATCTTAAAAATCATAATGTCGATGAACTTGATAACGGCATGGTTTCAGGGAATGTTTCGCTTTCTGACCGTAAGACATTTGAAAAAATTGAGGATAAAACAGAATGCTCGCAAAACAAATAATGGCAGGCGGAAATTCCATCGGAATACTGAAGATTGACAGCCTCGTTCAGCGCGTCAATCCAATCCGAAGTCTTGCTTGTCTCGCTCAACTTAACTGCTGAAAACATCTTTGTCCCCCAGTCAATTACGACATGGAGATAAACCCAGCCTGACTTCGGCAGCATGACTTTGGCCATGTCAATTCCCCAGTACCGGTTCGGCTCCACGGTGCGAGGCGTTGCTGCGCGCCGCCTTGAGCTTGAGGTTTTCAGGCACAGGCAGGTGCCCGGCCTTCATCAGCCGCCAGACATGCTTCCGGTTGATGTCGCAATGATTTATAAACTTCATATACGCAGCGGTATCCCCAATATGGGTGCTCCCCTTTCAGGGATCGGATCTGTTCAAGCAAAGATTCGTTGGTCAATGAGTTCATCCTATGCCGTCTTGCCAATTGTTTTTGGCTGTGTGCGAAACGTTGACTGTTTTTTCAGGGATTCGGGGAAAAACGGAGGTTTGCCCCTAGTCGACATGCGTCGAATTGTGTTTTCCAAGTTCTGCACTTTAAAAAGTCATGATATTTTTCTCCGACTGAGGTTATGTCGTGTTTTACACCGCGCGATCCATGTCGGCGCTCCCTGCCGACGAGCTGGATAGCCCGTCCTCGTTGGAGCGCCTTTGATGGCTCACGCTGGATTTATGCCACGGCCAGCGACAGTTCCGG
>CAZHPP010000500.1:0-3126 GCA_964534535.1 uncultured Victivallales bacterium
GCCACCACCATGAACGCCCTCTGCCTGAAAAACGCATGCCGCGCCGCAGGAATCGAATGCGCCGTCCACTCCGCCGTCGGCATGGAACCCTTCGCCGCCCGCTACAGCCGCGACTCTGCAGTGAAAGACCTCGAATCCGGAAAGCTCGTGATCCTCGCCTGCGGAACGGGTCTCCCCTTCTTCACCACCGATACCGCCGCGGCGCTTCGCGCGCTCGAACTCGGATGCCAGGCCCTTCTCAAGGCCACCAAGGTCAACGGAGTCTATACCGCCGACCCGAAAAAGGATCCTGCCGCGACCCGCTTCGACAAGATTTCCTTTGCGGAGGTCCTCAGGCGGAAACTCGCCGTGATGGATTCGACCGCATTCGCGCTCTGCTCCGAAAACAATCTTCACATCATCGTGTTCGACTTCGACGAACCCGGCGCCCCCGTGAAAGTCCTCACGGGCGACTGGTCCGTCGGCACGGTGGTTTCCTGAACCCGAATAAAATCGCATTACAACGAAGGAGAATACCATGAACGTAACCGGAATTCTGGAAGAAGCCGAAATGGCCATGATGAACTCGGAAGAGGCGATGAGACACGATTTCGCCGCCATCCGCACCGGCAAGGCATCCCCTGCCCTCGTCGAAAACATTCAGGCCGAATACTACGGCACCAAGACCCGCATCAAGGACATCGCCGGCATTTCCACGCCGGAACCGCGCCTGATCGCGATCCAGCCGTGGGACCAGTCCGCCGTCAAGGCGATCGAGAAAGCCATTCTCGAATCGAACATCGGGATTTCGCCCGTCAGCGACGGCCGCGTGATCCGTCTGCCGATTCCGCCCCTCACGCAGGACCGCAGACAGACCCTCGGCAAGCAGGTCAAGGCCCGCGCAGAAGAGGCCAGAGTCTCCATCCGCGGAGCCCGCCGCGATGCCAACGAAGCCGCAAAGAAAGCTCAGAAGGACGGCGACATCACGGAAGATCAGCGCGATGAAGCGCTCGACAGAATCCAGAAGCTCACAGACTCCTATATCGCGAAAGTCGAAGCAGTCGTTGCGGACAAGGAAAAAGAGCTGATGGCGTTCTGACCCGTGAAGCGGAACCGCTCTTTCCGATTCAGGATCATTCTGGCCGCCGTTTCCGCGGCGGCCTTCCTCCTCCGTCTGCTGGTCGGACTCCAGCTTCTGGCGGTCGATTCTTTCATGCGCCTTCCGCCCCCGGAAACGGATATGGCGACTTACCGCGACCTCTGCAGCTCCATTCTCGCAGGCAGATTCCCGGAAGAATTTTATTACCAGCCGTTCTATTACAGCATTTTTCTGCCTGCCGTCCAGTTTTTCAGCGGACCTTCCCCCGCAATGGTGCTGACCGCACAGGCCCTCTGCGGAGCGCTGGCCGTCTGGCTCACGGGAATTCTTGCCGCGAAACTCTTCGGACGGAAGGCCGGAATCCTGGCCGCCGCTGTGCTCGCGTTTTCCAGGATCGCCGTCATCTATTCGCCGTGGATGCTCATCGAGACAATGCAGTCCCTGTGGCTGATCCTGCTGCTCGCCGTCACATTTCATGCCTGGAAAAAGCGCCGGCTTCTTCCGTGGTTCCTCTGCGGAATCGTGCTTTCCTTTGCCGTTCTTTCCCGCGGAAACGCATGGATTTTCGTGATCCCCGTCCTGTCCGCCTGCCTTTACTCGCTCCGGAAGAAGAGCCTTTCGTTCCGGGCCGGAGCCGCCGGACTGCTCCTCTCCGGCGCAATCCTTCTCCAGATTCCGTTCTCGGCGGTCAATTCGATTTCGGCGGGTGCGCTCCGTGGCCCCTCCACGGCAGGCGGGAACGTGCTGGCGCTCGGCAATACCCCGGAAGCGCCTCCGGGAACCCTGTTCTACCCGGAATCCTATCAGGCCTGGATGAAGTTCGAAAAAGAACGCTCCGTTCCCATGCGCATGCTCGACTGGATGCGCGAAGAACCGCTCGGATTCCTTGAACTCCAGTTCCGCAAGGTCTTCCTGTTCTGGGACTCCCGTGAGATTCCGAACAACATCAATCCGGAAAAAGTTTTCAACCGCTGCCCGATCCTTTACAATCTATACCTCATTCCGACGGGCTGGATCTTCACAGCGGCGCTGGCCGGAATCTTTCTTTCCCTCGGCAGCATCCTTGCGCGGGGAAAGCGCCGTCTGCTGACCGCCGTGATGTTCGTGGTCCTGTTCTGTCTTGCTACGGCGGTATTCTACAATCTGGCGCGGTTCCGCGTGCCCGGAATCCCGCTGATCTGCGTACTGGTCCCGGCGCCCTTTGTGATCCTCCGGCGGAACTGGAAGAGCCGTCCGCGCGGACTCGTCATTCTGACGGGGCTGCTGGCGGTCCTTGCGGCCTATGCGGTCGTCTACCCCGGCTTTGACGTCTACCGTTCCGTCTACGAGCCTGCGGTCATGCGCATTGCGCGTCCGCACGGAGTCAATTCCTTCGACCAGGAAAAGAATGTTTTTGTGTGCGACAACGGGCCGCTGATGTTCGGGACATGGGTTCCGCTCAGCGGACGTTCCTTCGTGAAAACTTTTTCGCCGCGGGTTCCGGTCGCTCCGGGAACTCCGATCCAGGTTGCCCTGACGGTCCTGCGCGGGAAAGGCGAAGGCGGAGTGAGCGTGAACGGCATGTCTGCGGACGTTTCCCACATTCTTACGGCGGGACCGGCCCCCGTGAAGATCTTTTTCCGGATGCCGTACCCGTCCGACGGCGTCTTTACGATCCGTCTGGATTCTGATGTTCTGCCGCTGGCGGACCTTCAGCGGGCATACGGGCGGACGTTTGATTCTTCGGGCCGTCCGATGGAGCTTGAACTGGTTTCCGAGCTGAAGATTTTACGAAAAAATTAAGGATCCCGCTTGATTTTTCGCGATTGCGGGCTATATTGTTGAATCTTCTCAGTCGGAGCATAGCTCAGCCTGGTTTAGAGCGCTTGGTTCGGGACCAAGAGGTCGCAGGTTCAAATCCTGTTACTCCGACCATTTTCCCACTCAAAGTCAAAAATCAAAAGACCGATTTTTGCCGCCAATATATGTAAAATATATGTAAGAAATATGTAACTGGATATGCCTGCCAAAAGTATTTTCAGGCGTGCAGCAATGTATAAAAGTGGAAA
>CAZHPP010000501.1:0-3125 GCA_964534535.1 uncultured Victivallales bacterium
GGAAGGACGTCTGCGGAAAGCTCGGATATCCGGACGGCTATCTTTCCGGATGCGCCGTGACCGACCCCATGGCCGCGGAAATCTTCGGGAAATGATCTTTTCCGCTCTTTCTCAGAGCCCCGGGAGTCATCCCGCAGCGGGAACGGAAGAACGCATACAGATGCGTGACATTCTTCATGCCTGCCTCGGCGGCGATCTCCTTCAGGGAAAGGTCGTCCCGGTCCAGCAGCACCAGGATCCGGTTCAGACGGATTCGCATGCGGTACTGTCCGGGATCGATCCCGTAGCGTTCCGAAAACCGTTTCCGCAGATATTCGGAGGAAAATCCGAGTTCCCGTGAAAACTGCCGGAGCGGAATCCGGAATCCGCGGTCGGAGTCGATCTTCCGGCGGAGCTGTTCCTCCGGGGAATCGCTTGCCGAATCCATTGTAAAGTCCGCGGCCAGCTCGCCGAGCATTCCGGCCGTCAGCTGTTCCGCGGCGAACACGGAGGATGGCACGGCTTCCTGCGCCAGGGTTTCCACACGGAGAAAAATTCCGCGCAGAAATGCGCATTCGCTCGGCGTGACCCTGCGGACCACGGGCAGTTTCAGGACCGTTCCATCCCAGTTCAGTTCCGGGAAGGGGCGGCAGGTTACATCCGGAAGCCGGCAGAGCATGGCGTGATTTTCACGCCGCGAATCAAATTCGAAATCCAGTCTCCAGCCGGGCGGCGCCAGCACGAGCGACATGTTTTCCGCCTGAAGCACCACCCCCGTCTCCCCCGGCGCGCGGAGCGTCATGCACTTCAGTCCCGAAACAATCAGCGTAAAGAGAAAATAATCCTCCATTGTCTGCGTGCACCGCTGTCCCGCCGTATACATCTTTGTGTGCAGGATCTGAATTTTCATGGTCTGTTCCGTTTTTTATAAAATAAGATTTTTCTCTATAATATAAACTGCCGTTTCCGGATTGTAAATCTATAGTTCCGACACTAGAATAACACAGAAAACAACAGACGCGGGAGGCGTTTCCTTATGGAAAAGATTTTCAAGACCGGACGGAGAATCAAACTGGGCATCTGGGGACTGGGCAGGGGACAGGCGTTTCTTGACCTTGCCCGCGCCCTGAACATCGACGTCGTGGCCGGGTGCGACTGGAATCCGGAGCTCCGGGAAGACTTCCACCGGCACTGTCCGGAGGCTCTCGTGACGGCTGACGAAACGGAGTTCCTTGCGTGTCCGGGCATGGATTCCGTGCTGGTCTCCACCTACTTTTTTTCGCACGCGGAACACGCGGTGCGGTGTCTGGAAGCGGGGAAGAACGTGATGTGCGAAGTCACGGCGTTCTTTACTCCGGCGCAGGGCGTGCGCCTGACCGAAGCCGTCGAAAAGAGCGGAAAGGTATTCAATCTTCTGGAAAACTTCCCGTTCACGAAAGAAAATCTTTATCTGAAAAAACTCTGGAGCGAAGGCTTCTTCGGCGAATTCATGTACGGCGAATTCGACTACGTGGACGAATGCCGCGGGCTGGCATACCGGTATCTGAACGGGGAAGTGGTGAAACCCGGGTCGGCGGTCCATGCGTGGCGGTCTTGGCTGGACTATCAGTATTACAACACACATTCGCTGGGCCCGGCGATGCAGATCACCGGACTCCGTCCCGTGAAGATTTCGGCATTTCCTTCCGGACCGCGCCTGGCGGGCTATCCGGGCGGATGTCAGATGAACGGGGCTTCCCCTTCCATGATCGTGATGAGCAACGGCGGAGTCGTGCGGAACATGATGGGCGCGGCTTCCGGCGACTCCCATGCGCGTGTCCTTTATGGAACGCGCGCGAAGGCGGAATTCCCCGGCTACGAGATCGACACCGACCGGATGCATTATCTCGGACTCGGCAGCTGCCGTCACAGTCTGACGCTGCGTCTCGGCGCCTGCGGACATTCCGTCGTTCGGGAAGTCGAACCGAAGTGGCCGGCTTACGGCGAACTTGCCGACCAGGCCGGACACTGGGGCGGCGACTTCTGGGAAATCTACTATTTTGCGCGCGAAGTCCTGACGGGCGAACCCGCTCCGTGGAACATCAATGCCGCGTGCGATGTGACTCTTGCCGGAATCATGGCGGTGCGCAGCGAGGCCGCGGGCGGCGTCCCGCAGGAAATTCCCGACTTCCGCCGTCCGGAAATCCGTGAAAGATACCGTTCCGACGAAGGCGCCCAGGTTCCGCCGTTCGATCCGAAACGGATTTTCCCCGCAGGCGGGGACCAGAAACTCGCGGAGGAGTTCTCGCCGGTCATGGCGAAGCTCTTCTGGACGCCCGACTCCGGAGCGCCGCTTGTCCGGCGGGCGTTCGACGGCATGAGAATCTATCCGGACCTTTCCGACGATTCCAGCCGGATCGGCGTGATTTCGGACGTCCGCAAACTCCGGAACGGCCTTCCGCAGACGGCGGAACTCTTCCGTCGGGCAAAGAAGATCGCCGAAGCCTTTCCCGGAACGCCCGCGGCCGATGCGGTCAATTCCCTTCTGAGGGACAGCGATGCCGCCCGGGTCATGGACGCGGAAGCGTGTTCCGCCGAACTCGGACGCTGGCTGCTGGAATACATTCCGGCGGGGTCCTGCAGAGACAAAATTTGATTTTTGTGCGGAATGGTGGTAAATTACAGCAAGCAACCATTTAACACGGGAGGTGCATTATGGCTGACAAAGTGAAACTTTCTCCGGAAGACAAGAACCTGAAGAAACTCAGAAAATCCCCCATCCCCTCGAATTTTGTCAAGAAGATGAACGGAAGCTGGAATCATCAGGACTGGCTCGGATTTCTCGATTTCCTGAAGGAAAAAGGCTACGAGCCGATCAACCATGACGCCGTCGGCCTGATTCTCGAAGAGAAGAAAGCCCAGTATCTGGAAGCCCAGAAAGGCAAATGAGTTCTCTTCATGAATGACGAACGGCCGGTGATCGCCGTATCCGCGGGCGATCCGAACGGAGTCGGCCCTGAACTGGCCGTCCGGCTTCTGAACGATCCGGAAACCGCCGGACTGTGCCGTCCGGTTTTTTACGGGCCGGAGTGTGTGCTGCGGGAAGCGGCACGGCGCTTCGCCCCGGGAAAACTGTTCGACTGTGTCGACGGCGCTCCGGAATTTAC
>CAZHPP010000502.1:0-3123 GCA_964534535.1 uncultured Victivallales bacterium
TTGCGGAGGAAACTCCCCGGTGGCGTCTGATGAGAATTCAAGTCCTGCCGGGACTGATGGATTCCCCCGTGGGAAATGAGGGAAATTACCTGCTGCCTATCTGGTCCGGCGTACTGGTGGATTTCCGCAAGCGCCCGCATATCAAGGACTCTTCCCGGATTTATCTGGCACAAAAAGAATGGGAAAAGTTCTCCGCAATGAATTGTTTCGGCGTAATTACTCCCGACAGCGGCTGTTTCACGATTGTGGAAGGCGGCGACTTCCATGCGTTAATTGAGTCCGAATATAACGACAGCGGGGTCAATCACCTGTATTTGACCTATATCTTCCGGGATAAGAAAGAGGATCACCTGCCGATGGAAGACTTCTCGGCGACTTATCATATTCTCCCGAAAGGTGCCAATTATGGAGATTGCGCCTTATTGTACCGCCAGTATTTTATGGAGAAAGGCGTCGGATTGCTTCGTGACAGAGCAGAGAATAATGCGGAACTGGCATACTCCATTGATGCCATGCGCACCAAGATCTATATGTCGGACAAGACCTGCACACCGGATGGGTCCGCTCCGATTACGGTCCACGCAGACTGCAGAGACAGCATGAAAATCATTGACGCCATGAAAGAGGGCGGAATTGAAAAAGCCATGATCACTTTGGTCGGGTGGAACTTCGGAGGCCATGACGGCGCCTATCCGCGTCATTTCCCGGTAGAGCCCGCCATCGGCGGCGAGGAAGGCTTGCGTGCGCTGATCGCGTATGCGAAACAATCCGGATATCGGATTGTCCCACATGATAACGGTACGGATATTTATCGCAGTTCCGATGAGTTCTCCGAACTCGTGGCCCGGCATTCTGACGGATCGCCCGTGGGAGGCTGTATGTGGAGCGGAGGCTTTGCATACAACGCCTGTCCGCTGGCTTTCATCCGCCGATCCGGAGCGGAGTTCAAAAGGATCAGGGAGCTTGGTTTTCAGGGACACTATTATATGGATGCCCAGTCCGTGCCGCTTTTCCACTGTGATGCACCGAATCACCCCGCGGACGAAAAAGAGTTTGCCCTGACCCTGTGCGCCATGACAGAAATACCGCGCGCATTGTATGGAGCCGTTTCCGTTGAAAATGTTTTACCTTATACCATTCCGTATGTTGATGAATGCGGAGCCGTTCATTGTCCGGAACAGGGAGATGAACGTTACCGGCAGCTGCCGGAAAATCTGCAGGAACTGGAACCGTACCCTGTTCCGGTTTATGCCATTGCGCTTCACGGTCTGATCCTGCTGCAGCGCGACTGGGTTCATCATTATCGTGATGTGCATCGCGGGCAGCTGCTTGAACTTGCGTTTGGATTCCGCCCCTGCATGGAGGTCTCGTTCCGCAACAATGGCGGCAACGGCGGCGATTACAGAAGATGTATCGCGGATGTGCAAAAAGCTGCGCGGCTTTGTTTTAACGAGCTGAAACTGCAGACCGTTCTGTTTGAATCTTTCTCGGAACCCGTTCCTGGATTCTATGATGCCAAATATGAAAATGGAATTCGCATTCAGGTCAATACCACGGCCTCTGAATATGATTCCGTCCCGGCAGATTCATATCGAATCCTCAAAAAGGAATCTTGACAGATGACAGACAAATATTCACAATTTTCATTTTCCGGCGCGGGCAATATCACGGACAGGGACTTTAACCTTGTGCTTGCGGAATTCGCGGCAAACGGAGCAAGGTATTTGGTTCTCAAGGATGTCATGCTCAATGCCATTCTTGAAGATCCGGTTCGTTTTATTCTCCTGAAAGAGAAAATGCATCAGTTCGGCCTTTCCTTCCGGGATGCTCATGGGTTATGGGGCTCCATTCATGATCTCAACAGCGATGACCGACAGTTCCGGCCGAAGATGATAGATCGACAAAAACTTGCCATGGGGTATGCAAAGGATGCGGGGTGTCTCACTTATACCGTTCATATCGGGGCACAATGCTGCTACGGACCCTTCCCATGCAATATGAGTGAACTGCGCAAACTCGCGGCGGACTCGCTTTCGCAACTGATTCCGGAAGCGGAAAAGCTGGATATCATGCTCTGTGTGGAAAACAATTATGAACCGACCAATACTCCGGATGAAGTCCTTGCATTGATCAGACAGTTCTCCTCTCCGAAACTGGGCGTCTGTTTCGATTCCGGACATGCCAATATTCTTACCTCGAAAAGCACAGGTCCATCCTGTTACGGGGAGGATATTCTGATGCCTTGGAAAAATCAGATTGTCTTCGAGGACCACGCATTGGAAAAGCTTGCTCCATATATTGTAACCTGTCATCTGCATGATAACAACGGCTGCAGTGACGCGCACAGACTTCCCGGCGACGGTTCTTTCGACTGGAAGAAAAATCTTCCTGTCCTGGCGAAATGTCCAAGGCTGCAAACCATGCAGACAGAGTGTTCTCTCAGCGCTCACAATATCGCTGTGCGAACGTTATGTGAAACATTTTACAAACTCGCAGATATGCTCTGATGATGAAACATCCTGCATTGTCATGAGCCAATCTGTTCGAAATCGGCTCTGACTGGAAAGGGAAAAATGATTAGATCAACACTCGCTTTTTTATGTCTGGCGGCAACTGCGCTTTTTGCCCGCGACCCGCAAGTAACTATCCCGAAAGTATCCTCTCCCCCCGCAATCGACGGAAAGCTCCTGCCCGGAGAATGGGGGACCGCGGCAGCCGTAACCATGTTCGGTTTTTATAATCAGAAAGGCGCTTTCGTTGCGGAACAGCCGGTCTTTTATCTTTCGTACGATGCCAGCTGGCTTTATATCGCCATGGACTGCCGGGAAAGCGGCGCGAACGCGATTGCCTCCAAAACTTTCCGCAACGATTTCGGCAGCATCATCGGGGACGACTGCGTGGAAATCATGCTTGCACCTGGAACCGGGAAAGAGATCCTTGACATGGACTTCGTTACCTGTTATATCGCAGTCAATGCCGAAGGCACCGTCTGGGACGCAAAGTTCAAGCCGCAGCGCAACGAATGTCACAACACCTTCCAGAGCGGTGTTGAAACCGCCTCCTCCACGGATGGCTCCCGCTGGATTCTGGAAGCGCGCGTCCCGCTGAAAAACATCTCCTTGA
>CAZHPP010000503.1:0-3122 GCA_964534535.1 uncultured Victivallales bacterium
CGTTGTTCTCATAATATGAAAAAATGGCAAAAAAACAGCGGAACGCCTTGACATATTGCGATTGGCGTAATATAATAAAAAAATAAGGAGAGTCCATCCTTCTTTTGTGTGATTTTTTCCGATTCGAAAATTTGCAGAAGTCCTGCATTATAAACAAAAAGGAACCCCCCCTATGTCCTGGATTGACTGGATCGTTGTCATCGTCCCCGTGCTTTTTGTACTTGCTGCAGGAATGTTTACAAGACGCTACATCAGGGGAGTTTCAGACTATCTCTCCGCAGGGCGTGTCTGCGGCCGCTATGTGATCAGCGTCGGCGACATTGCCAACGCACTGAGCATCATCGGGCTGGCCGCGTATGTGGAGGTCCAGTACAAGACCGGCTTCGCCCTGGGCTTCTGGAGTTCGGTCATGCTTCCGCTCGGAATACTGATGGGGCTGACCGGATATTGCACCTACCGGTTCCGGGAAACGAAGGCGATGAGTCTGGGACAGTTTCTGGAAATGCGGTACAGCCGTTCGTTCCGCGTGTTTGCGGCCGCGCTGCGTTCGCTTTCGGAAATACTGGCCAACATGATCATGCCTGCCATTGCGGCCCGCTTTTTCATTTACTTTCTGGACTTGCCGCGAACGTTCAGCGTTTTCGGGTTCCGGATTCAGACCTTCATGCTGATCATGTTCGTGGTGCTTTCCATCGCCATTTCCCTGATCTGCATGGGGGGAACGCTGTCCCTGGTGGTGACGGACGCTCTTCAGGGCATGCTCTGCTATCCGCTGCTTGTGGTCTTTGTCGTGTTCATCCTCTGCCGGTTTTCGTGGAACAATGAAATCGTGTCCGTCATGATGGACCGGGCGCAGGGAGAAAGCTTCCTGAATCCGTATGACATTTCCAATCTCCGGGATTTCAATCTGTTCTTTCTATTCTTAACGTTTTTTGTCTCCATATTTCACCGTGCCAGCTGGATCGGCGCTGGAACAAGTTCGGCGGCGAAATCGCCTCACGAACAGAAGATGGCCGGGCTTCTCGGAACATGGCGCGGCGCGATCGGCGCCATTTTTTATATTCTGATCGCCATAGCCATTCTTACTGTGATGAACCACCAGAATTTCTCAAAGCTCGCCAGGGAGATCCGGATTAACCTCTGCGACCGCGCGGCCGAGGAAGTCGCGGGGAGCGAAGCCATGCGCCAGAGAATCGTCCACAACGTGGCAAAGATCCCGGAACAGAGGCATCAGATCGGAAAGGACGCCCCCATTTCCGAAAAGAACAACCTTGACACGCCGTATCTTGAAACCGTTCACAAAACTCTTCTCGGAAAAGATTCCCCCGGTACCCATGTCATTACGCAGGCGCAGGAAACGGATGGCAACAGCCGCTTCCAGCAGTTCCGTACGCTCTATCACCAGCTGATGATGGCATCCTCCATGCGCAAGATCCTGCCGGCCGGAATGCTGGGGCTGTTCTGTCTGCTGATGGTGCTGGCCATGGTGTCGACGGACGACTCAAGAATTTACAGCGCCTCCCTCACGATCACGCAGGACGTGATTCTTCCGCTGAAGAAGAAGCCGTTCACGCCGGAACAGCACGTGAGTCTTCTGCGCTGGACCTCGATTGGAGTCGGCGTGTTCTTTTTCTTCGGATCGCTTTTCATGTCGCAGCTGGACTACATCAATCTTTTTGTCACGCTTGTCTGCTCCATGTGGATGGGCGGCTGCGGCCCTGTGATGGTCTTCGGACTTTACAGCCGTTTCGGGACGACGGCCGGAGCCTGGACCTCTCTCCTGACCGGAATGTTCTGCTCGTTCGGGACCATTCTGATCCAGCGGAACTGGGCCAACGCGGTCTATCCGTTCCTTCAGCAGATGGGGTGGGTCGAAGGAGTGGGGAACGTTCTTTCCGCCATTTCCACGCCGATGAATCCCTACATCGTCTGGGAAATGAACCCGGTCAAGTGTCCGGTCAACTCTTATGAATTTTACTTTGCGACGATGCTCCTGACGCTTTTCCTGTACGTCGTCGTTTCCCTGGCCACATGCCGCGAACCGTTCAATCTTGAGAGAATGCTTCATCGCGGAAAGTACGCCATTGACGGCGAAAAGAAGATTCATACGCACTGGACCTTCCGCAACGTCTTTTCCAAACTCATCGGCATTACGCCGGAATATACGAAGGGCGACAAGTTCATTGCCTGGTTCTTCTTCCTTTATTCCTTCTTTTACAGTTTTTCTCTCATGTTCATCGTTGTGGTCCTCTGGAATTCCGTGAGCCCGTGGCCCATCAGATGGTGGGGAAGCTACTTCTATCTGAAGTTTCTGCTGATTCCCGGGATTATGGCGTTCATTTCCGCCTTCTGGTTCGGCATCGGCGGCGTGATCGACATGGTGCAGCTGTTCCGCGACCTGGAAAAGCGCATTGCCAACCCGCTTGACAACGGCATGGTTTCCGGACACATGTCTCTGGACGACAAGGCTCAGCTGGAAGCCATTGACGGGAAAAAGAACGTAAAATAAGCCGGACGGAGAATCTCCGCAAAAAAAATCCCGGAACGGAGAAATCCGTGCCGGGATTTTTTTGCGGGTCGGGTTCAGCCTTTGACGGTGTAGACCCAGCCCCTGTCTTCGTTCCAGACGCGCGAAAGCTGGAACTTGAGATCGCGCTTCCCGGCGTTTTCGGAAAGCTTGGCGAAGATGCCATCAATTTCGTACTCTTTGCCTTCGAGCCCGAGCTTGCCCACGAAATCGTCGACCGTTCCGGAGAAGGGCGCGATTCCGGGAAGTTTGGCTTCGAGGTCGCGGACCAGGGCGATCACGCCCTTGCTGGCGCGCTTGTACGCCTGGACTCCGGGCTGGTGGAACGCGTTGATGTGGATGAGTTCCGCATAGACGGCGACCGCGCGCTCGTAGAGGGCGATCAGCATTCCGAGGTTGAACTCGTTCACCCTGTCGAGGCGGAGTTCGATGACCTGGCGCTTCTTGCCCCGTAGTGCGTTGGAAAGGCCGGTCATGAAGCCGTGGAGATAGTCGCCCATGGCCACGCCGTCGGAAATGGGCGCCGCAAGGGTGTCCTGAAGAATTTCGATGAAGGTGAGGAAGAAGTCGTCGCGTCCGTCGTTGAGCTGCTGGA
>CAZHPP010000504.1:0-3111 GCA_964534535.1 uncultured Victivallales bacterium
GATTTGACCTTTGTATGCATGCATATCGCAGCGCCCTTCTTTTATTTTTCGTGTTATCTCGCGCTGATCTATAATCTTGAATATCTGAAAAGCCGCACCCGTTCCGTGACGCATGGCTTCTTTTCAGTTCTGGCGGCATTGCTCTGGACGGTGCATCTCCTGTTCATATTTTTCCTGGTGATATATCGTATCTTTACTGGAGTCGTTTTCGGACAGCTGGATGTGATAGCATTGCTGCAGACCGACCCCAGGGAAGCCTGGGAGTATTATCTCAGCATGCCCGGCAGTTTTGTCATGACGGGACTTCTGGCGGCTGCGATTGCCGGCCTTTTCTTTTACACGGCATGGAACAGCAGACAGATCAGCAGGCATTTCCCGGCTTTGAAATTCAAATTTTCAGCGTTTGCCTTTCACGTCTTTGTCTTTGCTGCTGCGCTTGTTGTGTGGTTTGGCGTCAAAACCGCAGCCGGCGGCAAGGCTCTTCCCACATATTTCTGGAAGATAATCAGTGCGGCTCCGGAGTTCCGCAGACAGAACAGATATCTTTCAAGATTCCGCAGCGAACACTGTGCCATGGTAAAGAAAAAACTGCTCGAATTTCCACAGAAGACTTCTTCGTCCGGACGCTATCTTCTTGTGATAGGGGAATCTCTCAGCCGGCATTATATGTCCTGTTACGGCTATCAGCGGCCCACAACCCCGTTCCAGGACAGCATGCGCAGAACGGGGGAAGCCGTCTTCTTCACCAATGCCTATTCCTGCATTCCTCTGACGATCAAGGCGGTTTCCATGATGCTCACGACAGCGAACCAGTATGACCGGACTGAGCCTCTGAGCGTAAATGATATCAGCGCATCCGACATATCGCTGATCGATATCGCGAAATTTTATGGCTATCGCGTTCATTGGCTGAGCAACCAGTATAAATTGAGCGACAACGATACGCCGACTACCGCGATTGCCTCTTTTGCCGACGAGGTGCTGTTCATGTCCGACTCCCATCCCGGAAAAAATTATTCCGGCTTCTCCGACGAGATGCTCCTGAACTGCCTGCCGAAGGCCGATCTGAAGGAAAAGGAATTCATCATCCTTCATCTGCTGGGGTCGCACTGGCCGTACAAGATGGACTATCCGCCCGATTCCCCCGGCGGCAGAAAGACTGTCGACAACAACGATCAGATGCTTGAAACCTATGAAAGAAGCATCCTCTTCAACGATAACGTGATGCGGCAGCTTCATGCCTACTGCAGACGTTATGATTTCGACGCCATGATTTACCTTTCCGACCACGGTGAAATGATGCGTTTCCGCCATGACGCGCGTCCGGGGAAATTCAAGCAGGAAATGGTCGATATCCCGATGTGGATCTATCTCTCGCCGGATTACAGGAAAAAACATCCGGATATCGTTCAGGCAATGATAAGATCAGAAGATGCCGTCTTCACGAACGATCTGCTGTTCAACTGCATGCTGACCATCATGCAGTTTCCGCTGATTGATGAAAACAGGAACCTTTTTTCCGGGAAATACAGCATTACGGAAGAGAATGCGCTCACCTGCTGCGGTTCAGTCAAACTGATCCTGCCGGAAAAAAGAAAAAAATAAGCGGAAACCGCACTCCAGGACCTCCCGGATTCCCGGGGAAACAGTCATCCTTTCCGAACAGGTCCTTAAAAAATAGGCTGTGTACTAAACGTTGACTGTTTTTTTCAGGGATTCGGGGGTCCATGGGAAAAAACGGAGGTTTGCCCCCTGGTCGACATGCGTCGACAAAAAACGAGCGCAAAAATTGAATTTTTGCGCAGGGTGCAGGGCTCTTTGAGTCCTGCCGAGGGTTCAAGGGGCGAGCAGCCCATTGGAAATGCATTAAAATCAGTCATCCTTTCCGAACAGGTCCTGAAAAAATAAGACAGATGGACAAGTGACGGGGGCTGCAGATTTTTCTTGACTTTTGTTTAATTGATGTTATATTATATCTAAACTTTTAACTAAACAAGGAGAGGCGCGATGTCGAAAATCTATGATGCGGCGATCGTCGGAGCGGGCGTGACGGGAGCCTCTGCGGCCTTCATGCTCTCCCGGTGCGAGGCGGAAACCGTCCTGCTGGAATCGGAACCGGATGCCGCGTTCGGTGTTTCCAAGGCGAACTCCGGGATTGTGCACGGAGGATTCCATTACTCCGTTTCAAAGACTCTGAAGGGGCGGCTCGAACTCGAGGGGAACCGCATGTTCACGGCGCTCCATGCCGAGCTCGGATTCCCGTTCCGCCGCTGCGGGATCGTGGTGGCTGCGTTTTCTCAGGAACAGCTGGAAACGGCGCACGGACTTTATCTGCGCGGAGTCGAAAACGGCGTCCCGTGGATCGAGTGGTGCGGAAAGGAGCGGATGCTCGAACTCGAACCGAAGCTTTCCGGCGGAGTGCTGGGCGGACTGTACGCTCCCGAAGGCGGAGTGGTCGAGCCGTACCGCTATGTGTTTGCGCTGGTCGAATCGGCTGTGGAGAACGGAGTCGACTTCATGCCGCGCTTCAAGGTTTCGTTTGCAAGATACGCCGATGGAGTCTGGAACGTGTTTTCCGAATCGGGCGAGATCGTCCGCGCGAAACGCGTGGTGAATGCCGCGGGGCTTCATGCCGACGATGTTTCCCGCATCTTCGGTGCGGAGGAATTCAGAATTCACGCGCGGAAGGGCGAAGAGTATCTGCTGGACCGCAATTCCCCCGCATATCCGTCGCATGTGGTGTTCCCCGTCCCGACGAAGAATTCGAAGGGCGTGCTCGTGATCCCGACCGTCGAGGGCACCACGATGGTCGGGCCGACGGCCGTGGAGACGGAGGACAAGACCGATCTTTCCACGACCGATGAGAACCGCGAAAAAATCTTTTCGCTGGCGAAGACGATGGTGCCTTCCGTTTCGGAGCGCGACCTCATCACGGCGTTCAGCGGACTGCGGCCGTGGATGGATTCGGGCGATTTTTACATTGCCGCTTCGGAGAAAGTTCCTGCATTCATCCAGGCGGCGGGAATCCAGTCGCCCGGGCTGACGGCTTCGCCCGCCGTGGGAAAGCGGATTGTCTCCCTTCTGCGGAAGTCCGGCCTGAGTCTCCCGGAA
>CAZHPP010000505.1:0-3104 GCA_964534535.1 uncultured Victivallales bacterium
CGTGCCTGTCCCGTATCCACGAAAGAGCATAGACGGCATTCCTGCGGACCGTGTAGTCACCGTCGTTCAGAAGTTTTACCAGACCGGGGACAGCCTCAGTCAGCTCCATGCGTCCGGCTTCCAAAGCGCCGCGGGCACGTTCCGCCGGCGTCGGGCCGGCCATGTCCCTGAGCGCAGCCGCACGTTCCGAAGGCGGAGCGGCCGGAATTTTTTCTGCTTCGGTCCTCAGAAGATGGCCGTCGGAGACATAAAGGTCGAAGAGTTTCTGTTTCAGCATGTCCATCGTATAGGCCGGCAGGATTTTTGCGCGCATATAGAATTCGGTAAGCGGGTGCGGCTCCCATTGTTCGCCTGCATGCGCAAGAGTGACTGAATACAGTCTTTTGAAATTGGATTCGGCATTGCTGCGCCACATATTCAGTTCGGTGCATAAAGCCCGGGCCCCGGGACTCCCGGCAAGGGCAAGATCCTCGGCGCGCCCCTGGATCTCATCAAGCTCATTGTCGATGGAATACCATAATTCGCGCGTCCAGAGTTCGGCATTTTCAGCGGCACGGGCGCGGGCGAGCTTCCGGCGTATTTCCGGCGCGACAACCAGAGGATGCCCTTTTTCGGCCTTTTCGCTTCCGGCGGCCGCCCAGCGCACGGAGTTCAGCAGCAGCCTTCCGACATTCCTGACGCTTCCCTCCGGCAGTTCTTCGTTATGGAGCAGGAAAAATATCCCGGCCGCCACAACGCGGCCGCGTCCCTGCTGCGCGGCGATGACCACGGGACGGTTCTCCATGTCCGTGCAGACTGTCACGGCAGACTTCAGTTTCGACGGTTCAAAGCATGCGTGTTCGTGATAGCAGTGATAGAATTCCCTGTCGAGTCCCGCCGCAACAGGATGTTCCGGCGCAGCGACTTTCAACGCGCGTCCGTAACGCAGGCCGACCCCTTTTTCCGGAGTCTGGAACTCGGGAAAGAGCACTTTGCGGAATGCCATGTCGAAAAGTGAATCGTGCGCAAGCACAAGTCCGTGTCCGCGCCTGACATATTCCTGAAGACGGGCGCGGAGCTCGCTGTCCGCCGGTTCGTATGCCGGGAGCCAGCTGGATGAAAGGAACAGGACGTCGTAATCGTATATCTTATCGATCCAGTCCACGGAAGGGAGATATTCGACCTTGATTCCCGGCTGTTTCTTCAGAAGTTCAACAACACCGTCTGTGTTCTTTTTCCAGCATCCGACGCGGATTTCCGCAGCCGAAACCGAAACGAACAGCACGCATGCCGCTGCAGCGCCTGCCGAAAAAAAGCTTAAAATCCTTCTGCCGAAACTCATGTCCATTCTTCGTCACCTGTTATCGGTTTTATGCGGTTTTCCAGGGCAAAAACATTTTCTGCCCCCGTTACCCGCCTTGCTGCCATGCATTCTGTTTCCCAATCAGAAGCTGAATCCCTTGCGCACCCCGGGATACGATCTGGAAAGCATTGCCCAGAAATTCGGCGCCTCGCCGCAGTTCATCATATAGGTGAGATTATTGACCTTCAGCGTCTTGACGGAACCATCCATATAGGAAACGTTGAACGCCTTGTCGCCATGCGGAGCCCAGTACCGATAATTCGGAAGGAAATTGGCGTTTGCGGAATCCCGGTAAGCCCCGTCAATGGCCAGGACATTCGTCGGTTTCTTGCTCAGCCGCGGGATCTTGTACATATACCCCGCAAAATGTGTATCCGCATTGACGTCCCACGTCTGGAAACCGTAACTGGAAACCAAAGCGACATCATCGGTCGAACCGCAAGCAGTCTTCAGATTGACATTTTTTCCGAGCAGAGCAGTGCGGAACAGATAACTGGCATACCCCGAAAAGCGATAAACAGCCGGACGCGACGGACACTCCAGCGTTCCCGCAACCCAATACCCGCGGGCAACCAGCATGTTGTAGCGCCAGTAATCATGAGTGTTCCCGTTGTTGTACGCAAGCAGGATATTTGCCATGCTGTCGACCATGTTGTAGGCATTGCCGGCCAGGTATGGAACGTAATCCTGATTGTCACTGGCATAAAACTGAATTCCGGTGGACGACTGTTTCATGTTCGAGACGCAGTTGATTCTTTTCGCCAGTTCCCTCGCCTTGTTCAGCGATGGAAGCAGAAGCGCCGCCAGAATGGCGATGATCGCGATTACGACAAGAAGTTCTATTAATGTGAAAACCTTGAAACCGAACCTCCTTTTACGCATCAGCATTTTCAGTCTCCTTTTTTTTATTGATATCCTGCAGCTGCAGACACCCTGCACGCCTCGGGCACCACATATTGTTTCAGCATCATCGGAGCCAGGACTTCACGCACGGGAGTCAACGGGTTTTTAACCGTTTCAAGCATGAATTTCAGCAGATGCCGATAAAGACCCGGCATTGGAGCGATCGTCCGCACCTCCGCGTCCGCCGGAAGAGAGCCCGTCGAATCGAATTCTGCGACGGGCGCTTTCGAATACATCCTGATCGCGGCATAGTATGTTGAGTTGTCGGTAAGCACTGCATCCGCGCCGGACAGCGCCGCCGGATTGTCCGTCTCAAACAGCGGAAGCCGCCGTCCGTTCATATACTCCTGATATGCGCTGAGCATCTCTTCGGTATGCATGCCTTTTATTGCCCCCTTGTCATGGAGAAACGCGACCTTCCGGCGTCCGCAACCCGTCAGGTACTCCATCGCCTGTTCTGTTCCGGAACGGGCATCGTCCAGAATGCGGTTGAAATCCGCCCAGATCGTGCCGCGCGCCTCGACCAGGACCATCGGCAGTCCGGTGTCCCGGATCATCTTCAGTTCAGGATATCCGCTGTCGGGCGGGTCAAACACGATCAGACCGTCAAGACTGAATTTGGAAAAGTCGTACGCCGGTTCGGATTTCGGAAACATCGGCAGTTTTATATTGAATTCGGCCGACGCGCGAAGCAGATGTGAAAAGAAATTATAGTGCGTCGGGCTCTGTTCGGCCGTCAGGGCCAGTCCCATCGCCGGCATGTAGACGCCGATATTGAGAGCTCTTTTCACGGCGGCTCCGGGAACATCGGCAATCCGGGTCGGGCATCCGTTGCGCCTCAGGATCAGTCCTTCCACTG
>CAZHPP010000506.1:0-3100 GCA_964534535.1 uncultured Victivallales bacterium
GGTCTCGTCGGTCTCGGCAAAATACTGTCTGCGCTCGCTGTGGCCGATGATCACATATTCAACGCCCATTTCCTTCAGCATCGCGCCGGAGATTTCCCCCGTGAACGCGCCGTTGTCGGCCCAGTGGATGTTCTGCGCGCCGACCTTGACGTTCGAGCCCTTCAGGGCCTCGACCGCAGCCGCAAGGCTGGTGAACGGCGGGCAGACCGCGATGTCGACCTTGCCCGCAAACTGCGCGCAGGAGGCCTTCAGCGCTTCCGCAAGCGCCTTCGTCTCGGAGGCCGTCTTGTTCATTTTCCAGTTGCCGGCGATAAAAATTTTTCTTGACATTGTCTTATTTTCCTTGTTTTTTCTTTTGTTCGTACATGTCTGCAAAGCGGAGACACCGCTCGTGCGCATCGTTCAGGAACGCCCTGATGCTTTCCGGTTTCTGCTTCGACTCCAGCGCCTTGTCGTAAAACGGCGTATTCCGCATGGCAAGCTCGAAACTCAGCGGACGGCCGTAGCCCGAATCCGCCAGAATTTCCGCCATCCGGTTCCAGTCGACCGTTCCGTAAAACAGAGGCTGATGCTGATCGCCCGAGGTGTCGTTGTCGTTGAGATGAAGCGCCTGAATCCGGCGGCGCAGGGGAGCCAGCAGCTCCAGCCCGCGGTGTTCCGCAATGTTGCCGTGCCCGGAATCGTATGTGATTCCGAACCGCTCCGCAGGATAGCGCTCCGTCAGCTCGCGGATCGACTCGAACGTGTCCGAGAATCCGTTTTCCACGGCGATCACGGCGTGCTGTTTTTCCAGCACCGGCATGAGCTCGTCAAGGGAACGCTCCTGACGGTCCAGCATCAGGCGGTGCTGAGCGCGCATCTCTTCCGGCATCCCGACCGTGAAGATCGGGATGTGCATCATGAGCACGCCGATTCCGCCGAGCCGCTCCAGCATCTGCAGGCGGTTCTTCACCAGAAGGACTCCCGCTTTGCGGCGGGAGTCATCCAGGTCGAACCAGCACTTTTCCTGTCCTGCGGAACCGTGGATGTCCATCAGCGTGAGCCCGTATTCCTTCAGTTTCGCCGCGATCGCATGGAGCTCCGGCGGCGTATAGAAGAAATCGGTGCACCACTGATGACACCAGTGAAGATGCGTGAATCCGGCGTCCGCAATGGCCTTGAGACGGGGAGCCGGATCGCCCGTGCTCCCCAGAAAGTCCGTATTGATTGCCAGATTCATGGCTTCCCGTCCCGATTACCTGTCGTTCAGTGCCGCGACGCCGGGGAGTTCCTTGCCTTCGAGATATTCGAGGCTGGCTCCGCCGCCCGTGGAGATGTGGGACATCTTCGGGGCAAGTCCGCTCTTGTTCACCGCGGAGACCGAGTCGCCGCCGCCGATGATGGAAACGCCGCCCTTCGCCTTGATTCCGGCGACGGCCTTGCAGATTCCGAACGTGCCCTTGCTGAACTTGTCCATTTCGAAGCAGCCCATCGGGCCGTTCCAACCCACCGTTTTCGCCTTCGCGATCGCGGCGGAATAAAGCTCGATCGTCTTCGGGCCGATATCGAGGCCCATCCAGCCTTCCGGAATGTCGTCCTCGACGATCTTCGTATTGGCGTTCGCGTCGAACTTGTCCGCCGCCACGTTGTCGACGGGGAGCAGAAATTCGACCTTCAGCTGTTTGGCCTTTTCAATCATCTGCTTGGCATATTCGACCTGGTCGGGCTCGCAGAGGGAGTTGCCCACGTTGTGTCCGAGCGCCTTCAGGAACGTGTACGCCATGCCGCCGCCGATGATCAGCGTGTTCACCTTCGTGAGAAGATTGCTCACGACTCCGAGCTTGTCGGAAACCTTGGCGCCGCCGAGGATCGCCACGAACGGACGTTTCGGGTTCTCCACCGCGTTGCCGAGGTACTCAATCTCTTTTTCCATCAGGAATCCGGCCACGCAGACGGGGATGTATTTCGTGATGACGGCCGTGGAGGCGTGGGCGCGGTGAGCCGTGCCGAACGCGTCGTTGCAGTAGATGTCGCCGTAGCTCGCGAGCTTCTTGGCGAGGACCTTCTGCTGGTCCTTGAGGGCGGCCTTCTTGGCCTTGAAATCTTCGTCGGACTGGCCGTCTTTCTGTTTGATCTTGGCCTGTTCCTCTTTGTGGTAGCGGGTGTTCTCGAGCATCACGATGTCGCCGGGCTTCATGGCCTTGACTTCGGCATCGGCATTGGCGCAGTCGGGAACAAACACGATCGTCTTCTTGAGGAGCTTGCCGAGATAATCCGCAACGACCTTGAGCGACGTATCGGGCGTGATGCCCTTCTCGTCGGGACGTCCCAGGTGGCTCATCAGAATCAGGCTGCCGCCTTTTTCAAGCACATATCTGATCGAGGGAAGCGCACCCTGAATACGGGTGTCGTCCTTGATCACTCCGTCTTTCACCGGCACGTTGAAGTCCACGCGCATGATGACGCGTTTTCCCTTGAGATCCACATCGCGAAGAGTCTTCTTGTTCATGATTTCATTCCTTCCAGTTTGAAAAAAAGCCCGGAGGGGTTCCTTTTCCAAGGCTCCTTCCGGGCTTGAATGTTCCTGTTGTCAGCGGAAGTTACTTGCTGATGACGCGGGCCATTTCGAGGACCTTGTTGGAGTATCCCCATTCATTGTCGTACCAGGAGATCAGCTTCACAAAGGTGGGATCCAGCTGGATGCCGGCCTTCGCGTCGAAGATCGAGGTCTTCGGGCAGCCGCGGAAGTCGGTGGAGACGACCGCGTCTTCGGTATATCCGAGCACGCCCTTCAGGTTCGTCTCGCTGGCCTTCTTCATGGCAGCGCAGATCGCCTTGTAGGCGGCGTCCTTGTCGGCGCCGGGGGCCTTCTCGAGCTCGACCGTGAGGTCGACGACCGAGACGTCGCTCGCCGGAATGCGCATCGACATGCCCGTCAGCTTGCCGTTGAGTTCCGGAAGCACTTTGCCGACGGCCTTGGCCGCGCCCGTGCTGGACGGAATGATGTTTTCAAGGATGCCGCGTCCGCCGCGCCAATCCTTCTTGGAGGGGCCGTCGACCGTCTTCCGCCCGTGCTGGACGGAATGATGTTTTCAAGGATGCCGCGTCCGCCGCGCCAATC